>DAOVJH010000217.1 GCA_030673345.1 Pseudomonadota bacterium | reverse complement strand
CGCTTAATATCGCTGTTGATTGCGGTAACGGCGTTGCCGGCGTGCTAGCGACTGAACTGTTCACCCGCCTCGGCTGTACTGTTACAGAACTGTTCTGCGATGTAGACGGTAACTTCCCTAATCACCACCCGGATCCATCCAAGCCGGAAAACCTGATCGACATGCAGAAGGTGATGAAGGAAAAAGCGCTGGATATCGGCCTGGCATTCGATGGTGACGGTGACCGCGTCGGCATCCTCGATGACAAACAAAATATTCTGTGGGCTGATCGTCAGATGATGTTATACAGCGCTGACGTTTTAAAACGCAAACCCGGCGCATTGATCATCTTCGACATAAAATCCACCAGCAACCTCGAAACCGTTATCAATGAACTCGGCGGCAAACCGATGATGTGGAAAACCGGACATTCTTTCATCAAAGCCAGGATGAAAGAAACCGGGGCAGAACTTGCCGGTGAGATGAGCGGACACATCTTCTTTAAAGAGCGGTGGTTCGGTTTTGATGACGGCCTATATAGCGCCGCACGTATGCTGGAAATCGTCAGCCAGCGTGATGTCGCCAGCTCTGAAATATTTGAAGCACTGCCCGACAGTTTCAACACACCAGAATTACAGATCAATTTTGAAGAAGGTGAACATTATAAATTTATGGAAAAATTTATCGCCAACGCTAATTTTGAAGGTGCTGACATCCTCACGATCGATGGCATCCGGGTCAACTATGCCGAGGGCTGGGGCCTGGTTCGACCTTCGAATACAACACCCTGCCTGGTGTTACGTTTTGAAGCTAATGATAAGAAGACCCTGACTGAGATTCAGAACATCTTCCGTGAACAGCTATTAGCAGTCGATAGCTCATTAAAGTTACCTTTCTAAAGATAACGATATAAAACCACTCCCCTGCCGTCATCTCGACCAGGGGGAGAGATCTTAATACGCCAAACGACAGGATCTCTCCCCCTGGTCGAGATGACAATAATAGCTGAAAGTATAAAACTCCCTCTTCCATCACACTGAAACTACAGGCACAATACACGTAACACAGCTTAACCGAGAGAAACCAGTGGATAAACGATCCGCCACCACCATCGCTAGCGTTCTATCTGAGGCACTGCCTTATTTACAACGCCTGAACAATAAGACCATCGTCATCAAGTTTGGTGGCAATGCGATGACCGATGACGCATTAAAAAACAGCTTTGCGCGTGATATCGTCTTATTAAAGCAGGTTGGCGTTAACCCTGTAGTCGTTCATGGCGGCGGTCCACAGATCGGCAAACTGCTGGAGCAGATCGGCAAAGAATCTAAATTCATCGATGGCATGCGGGTAACTGACAGCGAAACCATGGATGTCGTCGAAATGGTTCTCGGCGGACTGGTAAACAAGAGCATCGTCAGCCTGATCAATCACAATGGCGGACAGGCTGTCGGCTTAACGGGTAAAGACGGCTCCATGATCCGCGCAAAGAAGATGAAGATCACCCGAGAGTCACCCGAAGCACAGGCACCGGAGATCATCGACCTTGGGCATGTAGGTGAAGTAACGACCATCGACCCATCGATAGTCAACGCGCTCGATGAAGGTAACTTTATTCCCGTGATCGCACCGATTGGTGTCGGCGAAGATGCCGCTTCATACAACATCAACGCAGACCTGGTTGCAGGAAAGATGGCCTCTGTATTAGGCGCAGAAAAACTATTGCTGCTGACCAATACACCGGGCATCCTCGATAAAGAGGAAAACATACTCACCGGTCTTGACGGCAAAAAAGTGAGTGAGCTTATCAAGGACGGCACCATCGCCGGCGGCATGCTGCCAAAAGTTAATTGCGCGTTAGATGCAGTTCACTCTGGCGTCAAAACATCACACATCATCGACGGCCGCGTTGAGCACGCTGTACTGCTTGAATTATTGACCGATGAAGGCGTTGGCACACTGATCAGTTCGTAAACGGGCAACTAAACACTTTTAGTCTTTAGCTGACAATGGTCCAACGATAACTGGTTTTTTAAAAACCCCTTTCTTCCGCGAGCCTGTCCCGCTTGGCTTTTTGTTCGGCCTTTAAGACCTTGAAGCGTTCTATATAATCATTGAACTGCACGGAGATTTCATCCCGGCGTTTTTTATGGCTCTCCATTACCTTGGTCTGCACGACGATCTGTTCTTTCTGATTTTCAATACGATCATATATAGCCAGCGGCACTTCTCTATTTGATGCCTTGATCTGCGTTATCTTTTTTTCCATCGTTTCAATTTTATTATTTGAATCTTTGATGATGGTTTCAGCCAACTGGATCTGAGAGCCGACGGCATCCAGCCGCGAATCCCGCGCTACCACCAGGTCACGCTCAGTGGTATAGGTATCAAGCAATACCCGGTCACGCTGCCTTTTCTTTTTCGCGATCAGCTCCTCTTTTTTTTGTTCTGCTTTAAGGCGCCGGTCTTCTCTTTTCTCTTCCGCTGTTTTAGCGGCCGCCTTATGTTTGATTTTTACGCCCTGCTCATTCAGCTCATCATGCTCTCTCACAAGGTACTTGGTCGGGATCTTGTCGCCAAAATGCATCTGGCCGTTTTCATCTACCCACCTGTACATCTTTGCCTGCACGGAGAATGAACTGCTTAATATAATTGTTGCCAGGGTTAATAAGGGAAAACGCATACTACACGACCTCGAAAATTGATAACTGATAAGCTATGAGTATAGGCAAGAATTTACAGGAATCGAGTATATTGAACCCAGACATTTCATAGGAGCGCTAATATGCTATCTGTATATATGAATACTATTAATAATTCTCGACAATCTGAAGATGCTCCGCTCCATCAACAACACTATACAGTTTTTGGAAAAATCTCAGCGACCCCATATTTGATTTATTTTGGGCCCGATTCGTCTGTAACCATAGCTATGGCTATGCTTTTCGACGAACCAAACAAACTGGCTCACTGACTGTTTTTATAATATATACCTCATTGTCTGCATTCCTATAAAACATCTGGGTTAACGTGGCCGAACAACTCCTTATATTTTTCATCTCATTCATCGCCAACCTGTTCTCAGCACTGTCAGGCGGTGGAGCCGGCCTGATACAGTTGCCCGCCCTTATATTTTTAGGCCTGCCGTTTGGACTGGCTCTAGCCACCCATAAAGTCGCCACCATCGCACTGGGTATCGGCGCCACCGCCAGGCACCTCAAAGAAAACAGGATAGAAAGAGACTTTGCCCTGGTAATGCTCATTTCTGGTGTTCCCGGCGTTATCATCGGCGCCAGCTTTATCCTTCAGGTGCCCGACCAGATAGCAAAAATAGCACTGGGATTATTAACGATGGGCCTGGGTACCTATTCCTTTCTCTCCCCCGAACTGGGTCAGTCCTACCAGGTTAAGAACCGCCACCGCAAGGGTTATATTATTGGCGGCCTGTTCTTATTCGTTATTGGTATTTTGAATGGCTCACTAACCTCAGGCACGGGGTTATTCGTTACCCTTTGGCTGATTCGCTGGTTTGGTTTTGATTACAAGCTAGCCGTTGCATACACGTTGGTTTTTGTTGGTTTATTCTGGAATACTTCAGGCGCGGTTACTTTAGGGCTTCTGGGTGATATTCACTGGTTGTGGATTCCAGCTTTATTACTGGGGTCGTTTATCGGTGGTTATATCGGGGCGCATTTATCGATTGTTAAGGGGAACAAGGTGATCAAGCGGAGTTTTGAAATTGTTACTTTGCTGATTGGGTTTAAGTTGGTTTTTGGGTAAGTTTGATGTGGGAGTGGAACTTTATTCCGCGATCTTTTTGCAGGTTTAGCTAGTGCTGTTTGAGTTAGGGATAGGTTGAGCAATATTTACATTTTGTTTTTAGTTAGGCTTTGTGGGTCTCGCCCCACTGGCGAGGCACTCTTTT
>DAOVJH010000369.1 GCA_030673345.1 Pseudomonadota bacterium | reverse complement strand
ACCGCATCTATATGTTGAAAGACAGGAATACGGGTTTGTTGCCTGCAAATACTGACTATGCTACGCTTTATAAAAGCCTGCTTGCCGGCAATCTGCATGATGCGACGCTAAACGTTGCTGGTGGTGACGGCGCGGATGATGCCACCCGAAATGCTGAGCTCAGCAAGATACAATCGGCAGAAGGCTGGTTTATCAATCTTGATGATGAAAATAATCCGGGTGGCTGGTTAGGCGAAAAAGGTCTGGCTGAGCCGCTGATCCTGGAAGGCCAGATCATCGTAACGACTTATACGCCTAATGCAGTACTGGCGACTAGTTGTCAGCCTAACCTGGGCATCGGTAAGGTGTATTACATGGATATCCTGGATGCGACGCCAACCTATCCGCAGACTGTCGATAAGAGACCGCAGCGTCATGTGACGTTAAAGTTCCCTGGACCACCGCCTGCACCAAACGTTATCATCACCGAAGATATAGCTAACTGTATCGGTGCTGACTGTACGCAGTTAGACCTTGGTCTGGGTATACGTAAAACCTACTGGTATGAGGTAGAAAAATAATGAAAAAAACGAATAGTGGATTTACATTGATCGAGCTGATGGTCGTTATTGCGATCATCGGTACTCTGGCAGCGATTGCTTATCCGGCTTATACAGAATATGTGGTAAAAGCGAAACGGGCTGATGGTATCGATGGGCTGGTTTCACTTGCCGGCCGTATGGAAGAGTTTTATATGAATAACGATACATATAAACTCGCAACGATAAATGCAGCCGGTACAGGTACCGTCGGGAGTGATCAGACTTCAGCGGATCGGTACACGTTAATCATCGCCGAGCAGGATGATTTCTATTATAAATTGCAGGCAAAACCTAAATTGGCCGATGCTGAGTGCGGCAGTTTGGAGCTGGATTCTCTCGGTGCAAAAACAATTGTTGGTGGTGCCGCGGCAAATCCGGATGATTGCTGGTAATCGATCGTTTAGTTTTTAATTTTTCGTAATTCTTTGGGCAGCTGAAAATGAATGTTTTCAGTTGCCTTTTCATTGGTGATGATAGTGGTATCAAATAACTGTTCCAGCGTTGTGATCACTTCCTGCACCAGTATTTCGGGTGCTGAAGCGCCTGCGGTTACACCGATAGACTGCGCATTATTAAACCAGCGGGTGTCGATGTCCTCAGCACCGTCGATCAGGTAAGCGTCTACCATATTGTTTTCGGCCAGTTCGCGCAGGCGGTTTGAATTGGAGCTGTTGGCAGAGCCGATGACAAGAAACACATCGACACTGTCGGCCAGCAGCCTGACCGCATCTTGCCGGTTCTGCGTGGCATAACAGATGTCATCTTTTCGTGGTCCCCGAATATCCGGGAATTTATCCTGTAGCGCCGTTATGATCGTTCGGGTATCGTCGACTGACAGCGTGGTCTGTGTGACGTATGCGAGCGCATGCGGATTTTTTACTTCGAGTTTGGTTACATCTTCGATTGTTTCGACAAGGTAGATGTTGCTGTAATCATTTTTCTGGTATTGACCCAGTGTGCCTTCGACTTCGGGATGGCCGGTATGGCCGATAAGGATGACGTCCTCGGCATTTTTTTCATGCCGGGCGACTTCCATGTGAACCTTGGTGACCAGCGGGCAGGTCGCATCAAAAATACGCAGCTCACGTGCCTGCGCTTCTTTTCGTACTTGCTGTGAAACCCCGTGGGCACTGAATATGACCGTTGCACCATCTGGAATCTCATCGAGCTCTTCGACGAAGACGGCGCCTTTTTTGATGAGGTCGTTTACCACGTAACGGTTGTGCACGACTTCATGGCGTACATAGATGGGTGCAGAAAATATTTCCAGTGCGCGCTCGACGATCTCGATGGCGCGGTCAACGCCAGCACAGAAACCGCGAGGATTAGCGAGGAAGATGTCCATTATTTAAGTTGATTCGATCTCTGCATGTGCATTGTTGATGCCGAGTATGTCCACGGTAAAGACGATCTGTTGCCCGGATAGCGGGTGGTTGAAATCGACTTTTGCCGTATCATCAGTGATGCTGAGAACAGTGCCGGGAATCTCGCCGTCTTCCGGTGATTCGAAAGAGTATGACATGCCGACTTCAGGTGGAAGATCTTCAGGGAAATCAGTTAATGGCATATCGTGGATGTTTTCTTCGTCACGAAAGCCAAACCCCTGTTCGGCTGTCAGTGTCAGTGTTTGCTGATCGCCTTCTTTGAGGCCGAAAAGTGCGAGTTCCATACCTTCGGTTACATCATCGTTGCCCATGGTTATCTCGACCGGATCATCACCGAAGCTGCTCTCGATCTCAGTGCCGTCGGTCAATGCGAGTGTGTAGTGCATTAATACCAGGCTGTGCATGTTTATTTCATCAGTCATAATATTTTTTAAGCTTTATCGTGTCATTTCGACCAGCGGGAGAAATCTTGATTGGCAGTGCATAGGATTTCTCCCGCTGGTCGAAATGACATGGTGTAATTATATTGGTTTTACTTTTCATTTTTAATTGTTTTGCCGCGTTTT
>DAOVJH010000365.1 GCA_030673345.1 Pseudomonadota bacterium | reverse complement strand
GTTCCATGTCATCGTGATGCACCAGGAACGAATAATGTTTGCCGACGATCTCTTCTTTGCTGAATCCGAGCAGACTCTCGATACGCTCATTGATAAAAGTAAAATGGCCATCGCGGTCCAGAATATAGATGATATCCGGCGAGGTATTTACGATGTAGCGGTGCAGGCGTTCCGACTCTGACAGCTGCTGCTGCATGAAGTGATTCTGTTTCTGCAGGCGTTTTTCTTTTAATGCGTTATTGATGGTGATGATCAGTTCATCAGTGGCGTATGGTTTGCGCAGGAAATCATATGCGCCTTGAGAGCAGGCGTTTTTTGCTGCTTCAAACGAGGTTTCACCGCTGACGATGATGACCGAAGTGTCTATATTGTTAGCGTTGATATGATCCATGACATCATGCCCGGTGACATAAGGCATATGCAGGTCCAGTAAAACCAGGTCGTATTCATTCTGGTCAAGCTGGCATATCGCTTCCTGTCCACCGATAGCGGTATTGGGGTTAAAGCCCCTGATGGCAAGTAAATCTTTTAAACTTTTGAGAACGACAGGGTCGTCGTCTACTACGAGAATCTTCTGTTCATTAATACTCATTTTTTCACTCTGCTCTGTAAAAGTAGCTAACTCTTACATTATTATTTTAGTTAGCACGTTCCAGAGTGTGCATTTTTTATCATTTATTTGTTATCTTTCAGCTACTTAGGAAGGAGGATGTGAAAGCTTGTGCCTTTATCACTGCTTCTGCAACTGATCGATCCATGTAATTCATTGACCAGGTTTTTGACGATAGTCAGCCCTAGTCCAGCATGTTCACCGCCTTTGGTGGTTTCCACCGGCGAAAATAGCTGTGGCAGGATGTCTGACTCTATTCCTGGTCCATCGTCGGCGACTGACAGTTCTATGTGCTGTTTGCCGTCAACGTTTACATAATCTTGAGTGTAGACCATAAGTTGGCCATTTGCAGGGAGTGCCTCAACAGCATTTTTAATCAGGTTGGTATATATCTGTTTGAGGGCGTTGGCATTGCTGTGCAGGGAGGTTATTCGCTCATCCAGATCGAGTGAAATCTGGATATTCTTACTGGCGAACAGTGAGGTCTGGAAGACATGGGTAAGGTCTGCGATGATCGCGTTGATGTCTATCGGTGAGGTTTCGTCTGTCGAGCTATCCTGCTCTGTCAGGCGGTTCAGGATCAGGCTGATGCGTTCGATCTCAGATTTGATCGTCTGCACATCTTCCTGCGCTGGTTTGTCACTTTCCAGCTTGTAACTGAGGATGCCCAGGTAATTGTTCATGATGCTCAGCGGGTTTCGAACTTCATGCAGGACTTCGCGGATTTTTTGTTCCAGCTGTTCGGTCTGCCCGCTGTCGCTTGCAGTTGAACTGCTGTGCGGATGGTTGACGCTGATGGTATGGGCTATCTCATTAACAAAGCGCGTCAATAACGGCAGTTGTTTCCACAGCATCTCATGTTGTGTCTTGTCGACGCCGAGGACAAGTGTACCGATGGCAGCGTTATTCATCATCATCGGCAGGCAGATGATGCCGTCCTGTTCAGTGATGCCGATCAGCTGCCGGTCGACGATAGAAAGTTTGCTGTGCTCATCATCGAGTGAGTCGGTATCGAATGAATGGCTGGCCTGTTTAGTTAATAGTGCGTCGGTAACCAGGCTGCGTCCTGACATCAGTGGGATCGAAATGTCGGCCAGATGCGCGGGCTGATTTTCTGCCGAGATCGCATTGAGCCTGTCTTCGGCAGCATCATACAGAAACATGATGCACTGGTTGACGCCGAACAGGATGCCGATATGCTGTGAGATGATCGGCAGCAGCTTGCGCTCGTCTTCGAGCGATTCGCTGCTGCGGGAGAGGTGCTGGTGTATGCCATCGAGCAGTGCGATGTTTCTTACCTGTTCGGCCAGCTGCACCTGCTTGAGCTCATCACCGGCACTCTGCTGCTTGGCCGTCTCGCCGTCCATGCCGTCTACGGCGAGGCCTATCTCCAGTGATTGCGCGGTATTTTTTAGCTGTGCCTGTGCCTTCTCCAGCATCTCCATCAATAGTGGTTTGCCCAGGCCGAGGAGTGTTTCTGCTGCATCAAAAACCTGTTTGTCTTCCGGCTTGAAATAACTGCTGGTCAGCATGTTTGCGACATTGATTATTTTTACCAGCGGGTGAGCATCCAGTATGTGTTCGACGTTTTCGTGGTGATATAAAACAGCGTCATGTACGAAGCTGTTTGCACCATGCTTTTTTAACAGCAGTGCGCCGACTTGCTGATGTGTTGTTTCGAATTCATCCTGTTCCAGGGTATGGAATATTGCATCTTCACTTAACTGTGCAAAGGTGCTGGTGTATTTTTCTGGATAGGCGGTCTCGAGTACCAGCTGGCCGACATCGTGCAGCAGCCCGGTGGTATAGGCTTCGTCGGCATCACTATAGTTACACAGTTTCGCTATCGACTGGGCCACGTTTGCGCAATAGAGCGAGTGTTGCCAGTGCTGCTTTAAAAAGTCGGTGCGTTCCAGGCTGGTACGGGAAAAAAATTGCTGAACGACAGCGGTG
>DAOVJH010000355.1 GCA_030673345.1 Pseudomonadota bacterium | reverse complement strand
CTCAACATGCACATCTACAACCAGTTGATTCAGCACGGCTTTCGCCGTAGCGGAACCTATTGTTATCGCCCTCACTGTCAGGATTGCCAGGCCTGCGTCGCCTGCCGCATCCCGGTCGAACAATTCGCCGGCAACCGCTCCCAGAAACGCTGTCTAAAAGCAAACCATGAGCTGAAGCAGACAGCCGTAAGCGCCGATTTTAGCGATGAATATTTTGAGCTTTACCGCCGCTATCTCAACTCGAGACACACCGATGGCTCGATGGCAGACCCTACTGAAGAAGATTTCAGGCAGTTTTTGTACAGCCAATGGAGCGACACCCAGTTTCTCGAACACCGTATCAACGGCCGGTTAGTTGCTGTCGCAGTGACTGATATCGTCGATGACGGCATCTCAGCGGTCTACAGTTTTTTTGACCCTGAGATGGAAAGAAACAGCCTGGGTACTTACTGCGTTCTCAAGCAGATCGATTACGCCAGGGAACTGGGGCTGAATTATGTTTACCTTGGCTACTGGATTAAAAACCACCCAAAAATGCACTATAAAAGCAATTTCAAACCGTTGCAGCTATACCGGGATGAGCAATGGCAATGATGTAAAAGCCTCATTTTCAAGCGTTTTTTACATACTGCCGTTGTGATACCATGATGTGATGAACACACAAGACAGCATCACCCAAAAATTGAACGAAGCCTTCTCACCCGAGCACCTCGAAGTAGTGAACGAAAGCCACATGCATAACGTTCCCGAGGGGTCTGAATCACATTTTAAAGTCACCATCGTCTGCAATGATTTCAAAGATAAAATGCTGGTCGCACGCCATCGCCTGGTCAATAAAGTCCTCAGCGACGAACTCCAGAAAGACCGTTCTGAAGGCGGCATACACGCACTCGCGCTGCACACCATGACCATGGAAGAATGGTTCGAAAAAGGCAGAGCACCCGATTCACCTGAATGCATGGGTGGCTAACTTTCTGGACGAAGGGAAAAAATAGCCATTGTGAGCTATAAGATATAAGTACAAAAACAACTTAACCAGACAGGTTACGCCATGATCGACATTCCACCGATAATATTAAATTTCATCTACGTCATGTTCGGCGGTATGCTGACGCTGTTTTTCATGAAGATCAGCTGCACCATGTTTAACAAGATGGTCAATTTCAATATCAGCGATGAGCTGGGCAAAGGGAATATTGCGGTCGGCCTGATGGTCATGGGCATCTTCATCGGTCTTGGCATATCACTGGGCCTGGTCATCGGTCTCGGTCTTAGCTGATCGGCGCCCCTGCCAGCATCAAGCTCTATGCGTTTACCCATCATCTTATTATCGGCATCAATCGTATTCACGTTAACCCTGCAAAACGTTTACGCAAGCTTCATCGACCACCCTGTACATTCAGATAAGTGGACCAATAAATACGACCGCCATTTTAAAAAGTACAGCAAACGGTATTTTGGACCATTATTCGACTGGCACTGGTTCAAGGCACAGGCAATAGCGGAATCAGCGTTGGCACATGATGCTGAGAGCCATGTTGGCGCACGCGGCCTGATGCAGATAATGCCCGCCACCTTTGATGAGATCAATAAAAAAAATCCACACTTTAGCAAGCTCGAAGTACCAAAATGGAATATCGCTGCGGGCATCTACTACGATCGCACCCTGTATAGAAAATTCAAGAAAACAGCCGCACAGGACAAACTCTATATGACGTTTGCCAGCTATAACGCCGGTTATGGCCGTATCCTTAACGCTTCAAAGCGCACCGGCAGCAAGGAAAAAAACTGGGATGAGATCAGGCCCTTCCTGCCGAAAGAAACACGCGGTTACGTCAACCGTATCCGTAAACTCATGGGCGATCACTAACCGCTATTCCTTAGCCTCATACCCCAATATTCTGACCATACCCCCAAGGTAGAATATCCTCATCGCCACAATCGTATTAATATCACCTTCTGCTTTTCAATTGCTCCAAAAATCCAGCCCTGTCTTTCACCCATAGATACTTTCTGACTGCTTATGTCTCTTCTATACCGATTAATCTTCGTTACCAGCCTGACGGGAACCCTCATTATCGCTGATAGCCCTGTGGTTACCGCAGATGTACAGCAGCTAAACACGTCACGAGAGATCACAACCGGTTATAGCGCACTGATGTTATTCCTGGAAGATGAACAGCACCTGACCAGCATCAGGCGCGCAAAGATGGTTATCAATTTTTCAGGCATCAGTGACCGATCAGAGAAACTAGTCGACGATATCGCCAACTCATCAGCTCAGGCGATCGAAGAACTCGAAAAGCTGTCAAAGGCTAAACCCGTTATTGCGTTCGAAACTTTTTCAGATGATACCATCGCAAAAGCAACGATCGATTCACTCAGGATGACAACAGCAAAAGAGTTTCTTTTCGATGGTGATGACTTTGAGAAAGACCTTCTGATAAGCCAGTTAAAAGTCTTGCGCGTGATAAGCCATCTCGCCAGGCAACTGGCTGAAAAAGAGACCAACAGCAGACGTGAAAAATGGCTGAACCAACTTGCTGAACGTTATGAAAACTACTACCAGAAAGCAAATACAGGCATCATGCTTGCTGCCAGTTTAAAAGATAAAACTTAG
>DAOVJH010000311.1 GCA_030673345.1 Pseudomonadota bacterium | reverse complement strand
CGCTGATTAACTTAGCTGCTTATTATATAAAGAACAAGAGTATTTTACCGCATAGGATCAGCAAAAATCTATTTTCAAGATCCGCTTACAAACGGGTATTTCTTAATCTCAACGAATTGACGATAACCGATACAGAACTAAAGCTCATCGCTGTGGCTGCAAGCATAGGAGACAGTAATAAACCGAACACGGGATATAAAACACCCGCAGCAACAGGCACACCCAGCGAGTTATAGATGAAGGCAAAGAACAGGTTCTGCCGGATATTATTCATTACTGCGTGGCTTAGTCGTCGTGCACGGACGATACCGCGAAGGTCACCTTTGATCAGGGTCACGCCTGCACTTTCCATGGCAACATCAGTACCCGTACCCATGGCGATACCGACATGCGACTGTGCCAGTGCAGGTGCATCGTTGATGCCATCACCCGCCATGGCGACTATTTTACCTTCCGCCTGTAATTGTTTAACGATGTTTGCTTTCTGTTCCGGCAGCACTTCAGCCTCTACCCTGTCGATTTTTAATCTGTGAGCCACCGCTTGCGCCGTCGTCTTGCTATCGCCGGTAAGCATGACGACATCGACACCTGCCCTATGCAGGTCTTCGATAGCTTCTTGTGTTGATTCTTTGATCGGGTCAGCAACACCGATCAAACCAGCGGCTTTACCCTCTATCGCAAGCAGCATGACGGTTTGCCCGCCTACTCGCCTCAGGTCTGCCTGCTCGGGCAACTCACCCGCATCGATCGACAGACTCTGTAACAGTTTTATGTTACCCAGTACAACATGAGAACCGTCGACAACACCGGTTACGCCTTTACCCGTCACCGACTCAAAATCCACTGTGTCTGAGAGCTTTAAGCCGCTCTGTTCAGCACCCCGAACAACCGCTTCAGCAAGCGGGTGCTCACTGGCTCTTTCGAGGCTGGCGGCAAGGCGTAAAACTTCATCTTCATCAAACCCCTGAACGACCTGCACTGTTTCCAGTTCTGGTTTTCCTTCGGTCAGGGTACCGGTTTTGTCGACTACCAGCACATCGACTTTTTCCAGCGTTTCCAGTGCTTCTGCATTTTTTATCAACACGCCGATGGTGGCACCTTTGCCGGTTCCCACCATGATCGACATGGGTGTTGCCAGTCCCAGTGCGCACGGACAGGCAATGATTAATACCGCCACTGCATTGACGATGGCGTGCGCAAGACGTGGTTCTGGCCCCCACAGACCCCAGACGATCATGGTACTCATTGCAACCAGGACCACCGCCGGTACAAAATAACCGGCAACGATATCCGCCAGTTTCTGAATCGGCGCACGCGAACGCTGGGCTTCACTCACCATGTGCACTATCTGCGAAAGCAAAGTGTCCGCACCCACTTTTTCCGTACGCATCAACAGACTGCCGCTGCCATTTATGGTGGCACCGATAACATGATCATCTAACACTTTTTCGACTGGAATGGGCTCACCGGTCACCATCGACTCATCCACTGAGCTGTGTCCATCTGTCACGACACCATCAACCGGAACCTTCTCACCCGGCCGAACTCGCAGTACATCACCCACTACGACCTGTTCCAGCGGAACATCTTCTTCACTGCCATCTTCACGAACGATACGTGCAGTATTCGGTGCCAGGCCAAGCAGCATTTTTATTGCCGCATTAGTCTGACTGCGTGCACGTAACTCCAGCACCTGCCCTAATAGAACCAGGGCGATGATCACCGCAGATGCTTCAAAATAGACACCAACCAGGCCATCAGCCATCTGCATTACCGGCGGAAATATTCCCGGTGCCAGTAAAGCTACCGTGCTATAGCTCCATGCAACCGACACACCCAGACCTATCAGGGTAAACATGTTCAGGTTCCAGGTGATAATAGACTGCACAGCACGGACATAAAATGGCCAGCCGCCCCAGAGCACGACCGGTGTTGCAAGAACAAATTCTATCCACTGCACTGCTTGCATCGACAGACCGTCTGGCAGTAAAACAGGCATCATGTCTGTCACCATAGCGAGAATGAATACCGGCAGTGCCAGCACTGTACTGATCCAGAAGCGCCGCGTCATATCGATCAGTTCTTCATTCTTTTCTTCCAGGGTCACCGTTTTGGCTTCCAGCGCCATGCCGCATTTTGGGCAACTGCCGGGATGGCCCTGAATAATTTCAGGGTGCATCGGACAGGTATATTCAACTTTTCTTTCTACCACTGGCAAACCTTTTGGCTCCAGTGCCATACCACACTTTGGGCAGGACCCCGAACCCTGCTGTTCAACTTCAGGATGCATCGGGCAAGTGTAGATTATTGATGTCAGGCCACAACTATCATCATGACAGGTGGTTGTATCGAAAGGAACAATATCCAGGTAGGTTTCTGGAGTTGCTTGAAATTTATCTCTGCAGCCTTGACTGCAGAAGTAATACATATCATTTTTGTGGCATGCACGATACTCACTTTTTTCAGTGACATTCATGCCACAGACAGGGTCCTTAATCTCTGGCGTTTTCAGGCTATCATGCTCAGTAATCATAAATTATTAACCTGCACCAACAATACCTGTATGTAATTATCAGAATTTAAAAAATGACTTAAGTTCCTGTTCGGCTGATTTTGAGACGATTATTACAGTCTTTTTGTACGCTAACACCAGCTTGCCTCACCGTGATCAGGGTTATGCAGCAACTCGCGTACATTCGCATCGATTATCCGATAACCGACATTGCCATATAATAACTGCCGTCCTTCGTTTAATACCAGCGTCGGACTGCCTGGCACTTTATAATTATTTCTGGCTTCATCGTCTGCATGCAGTGCAGCATGCGCCTGGCCAGAGTCGATCAATTCATGGATCTTCGGTAACGACAGCGCCAGTTTTTCTGCAATCTCATTCTGTACACAGCGCCGCGCGATATCTTTTCCTTCTCGAAAAAAAACATCACGGAATAGCCAGATCGCCTGTTCGAAGCAATTTCT
>DAOVJH010000386.1 GCA_030673345.1 Pseudomonadota bacterium | reverse complement strand
CCTGACCTTACGCCTGAAAAATGTTCCATGGGACCAGGCGCTCGACATCATCCTTAAAGCCAAAGGTTTATCTAAACGCGAATCTGGCACAGTGATGATGATCGCACCGAGTGAAGAGATTGCAGCGCAGGAAAAAATTGACCTGGAAGCACAACAGTCAATCACAGAACTGGCACCAATCAGAAGCGCATTCTTCACCATCAACTTTGCAAAAGTCGGTGAACTCGCAGTCTTATTCTCCGGCGGTGCTGCCGGCGGTGGTGATGGCGAAGATGGCGGTGGTACCGCTGCCTCCTCTGGCATCCTCAGTTCTCGTGGCAGCGTCATCGTTGATGAGCGCACCAATACATTAATCGTCAAGGATACCGAAGAAGTTATCTCAGAGATCCGCCGCACACTGAAAATACTGGACATCCCTATCCGCCAGGTAATGATCTCTTCACGCATCGTTATCGCACAGGATGAGTTCACCAAAGAACTGGGATCACGTTTCGGCGTGACCAGGGCGGCAGCCAATTCAGGCGGCTTCGGTGTAACCACAGGTACCTTTCAGGGTGCAGACACCATCGCATCCAGCGGCATCGACAATATCGCAGGTGGTACCGGACCAACACCATTTTCCATACCGAGCGGTGTCAATGCAGCAGACCGGCTAAACGTCAACCTGTCGACTGCTGGCGCTGCTGCAGGTAGCCTGGCATTCGCCGTGTTAAGCGGCAGTTCATTGATCGACCTGGAGATATCTGCCTTGCAGGCTGAGAACGAAGGCGAGATTATTTCTAGCCCACGCGTGGTCACTGCCGACAGACATGAAGCACACATCGAACAGGGTGTAGAAGTTCCTTACCTGTCAGCCTCTTCAAGCGGTGCAACACAGGTGGAATTCAAAAAAGCAGTTTTAAGTATCGTCGTAACCCCACAGATCACACCGGATGACCGTGTCATCATGGATCTGTCGGTCACCAACGATACCGTCGGTGATATCTTTGCCGGCATACCAAGTATCGATACACGTGAAGTCGGCACACAGGTACTAGTCAACAATGGAGACACCGTCGTATTAGGCGGCATCTACCAGCAGATCACCCGTGATGAAGTCGATAAGGTACCATTCCTGGGCGACATTCCATTGATCGGCTATTTCTTTAGACACACACTGGAAAGCGACGAAAGACGAGAGTTGCTGATATTTGTTACACCTAAAATCCTAAAAGATTCACTCTCACTTTAGATAAGTACCTGATATTAGGTAAGGAAGAACAAACATGAACAACCGTTTTTTAACAATAACACCACTGATAGTCAGCTGCGCATTATCGATAGCCGGCTGCAGTGATGACAATAGCTCATTTGAAACACCCAGTACGGGCGGTGCGATTACAAATTCAGGCACTATTTCACAAAAGAACTTCTCATTACTGACAGCAGATGTAGCACCTGCCGTGATCGATGGAACCACAGGTGTTTTTACAAAAACGGATGTTGATCTGACTGTTTTTATCGGTGACAGAAACAATCAGACACTCACTGACTCCCATACTATTCACTTTGTTGCAGAATACGGACTAGTCGAACCGTCATGCGTGACCGTCGATGGTACATGTAGTGTCACCTGGTCCGCAATAAAACGACCCGAGGCAGGCGGCCCAGGATCCGATGGTGTCGTATCAATTACCGCTTACACTATCGGCGAAGAAAGCTTTACAGATACCAATGGAAACAATATCTTTGATGATGGAGATGTTGCTTTTGATGATTTAGAGGAACCTTATGTCGATAACAATGAGGACGGTGTCTTTAATAACGGTGATGGCATCATAGACGTGGTCAGCACCGTTGACCCCACTGGTGCAAATAATATACATGATTTCCCTGATGGTTTGTTTAATGGCTCTGGCTGCACTCATACAAGCTTATGCAGTCCTCGTCCATCGATCAGCATTTTTGATGGTGTAAGAATGTCTCTCGTCGCAAATGCCGTAGTCAGCAGAACTATCGGTGGCACTGTGACCGGTCTGACCGGCACCGGGCTCGTACTGCAAAATAACGGTACCGACAACCTGCCTATCACAGCAAATGGAACATTCACCTTTGCCACAACAATCGATGATGGCCAGACATATACTGCTACTGTATCAACACAGCCAACAACCCCAGGTCAGGTATGTACCATAGCTAATGCTTCTGGCACCGTCTCCGCAAATGTAATCAATATTGACATAACTTGTGCGACCAATACATTTACGATCGGCGGCACGATATCCGGCATTCTAGGCGGAGAAAGTGCTACCCTGCAAAACAACGCCGGTGATGACCTTGTAGTTTCGGCTGACGGCAGTTTTGTATTTGTCACTCCGATAGCAGAT
>DAOVJH010000032.1 GCA_030673345.1 Pseudomonadota bacterium | reverse complement strand
TCAGTGGTGCATTTAGAGCAGCGGGTTTCTCTGTCGATGCACAGTACAACTCGTTTGATGCTGACACTGTTGAAACTGGATTTACCGGTGGTTTATATACAGATGGTACAACAACATTAACCAATGCCGCTATCGAAGGCGGTTATATGATCAATAAAACCATTGAAATTGTTGCAGCCTACCAGACGCAGGATGCTGATGGATATGCTACTTCATGGGATCGTACATCTGTTGGTGCCAACTGGTTTATCCAGAAACATGATATCAAAGTTCAACTGAGCTACAGGATGGGGGAGAACCTGAAGGGTGTTGAGAACGATGATGAAGATGAAGTGTTCCTGCAAACACAATTCGTTTTCTAAACAGGTCATAGCTGACTGAATGGACTCCTGCTTGCCAGGGATGGCCTTATTTCAAAAATAGAACTGTCGGTTAATATCAAGCAGTATGTGTGCCCCTGGATAGAGTAATAATGATTTAGTTTATCGGTTATGATTGTGTTTTAAAGATGGATTTTATATAGTTGATATAACTTACATAGGGTGAGAGCACATGAAAATCATACTCGCTGTGGCAACAACCGTTCTTATAATTATGTCCACTTCAGCCAATGCCTGGTGGGACAACAATAATAACCGAAGTAACTGGAATAATAACTGGAACAACAATGGTTATTATGATGGCCGTTATGATGGCAGAGGTGATACTTCTGGTGATGGTAGACTCGGTTTTGATGCTGATTTCAGGATCAAGATGAAAATGCGTAACAAGGGCCGTGGACGTGTTGATGGTTACAACTATGGCAGATGGGATAATCGCTGGAATAATAACCAGAACAGTGGTTATTACTATAATGATTCATATGGCCGAAATTATGGTTCTAACCCGCAGCCTTATTATAGACCTAATGATGGTTCTGGTTACAATGCTCAACAGCCGGTAGTACCGCAACGATAAAGCCTTTTTCTAAATTTCAGTCGTGTCTAAACTGTAATAACTGCATCGCGGAATGACAAAAATCCGCTCCTACATATGATTGCTTACCTGTAGGAGTGGATTTTTTTCATTCCGCGATAGTTTTTTCTAGTATAGAAAGTGTCAGTAATATTCGGGTTATATTTCTATGGGTGACCAGATTCTCCCCACAGCTCCTCTAATCGATTATCTCGACCACAGCTAAAACGATAGTATTTATACCGTATCGGATTTTTCTGGTAATAATTCTGATGATAGTCTTCAGCAGGATAGAAGGTGCTCGCTGCCACCAGTTCGGTCGCGATAGTGCCAGTAAAAGGTTTATTTATCTCCAGTTGCTGCAGTGACTGTTTAGCGGCTTTTTCCTGCTCAGTACTATTGTAATAAATGCCAGAGCGATACTGATTACCACCATCACAGAACTGTCGATTGACGGCGACCGGGTCAATATTTTTCCAGAAGACTTCGAGCAGTTCAGCGTAGGATATTTTGTTTGGGTTATAAATGATCTGTAGGGCTTCAGTGTGTCCGGTGCTGCCTGCTGATACTTCCCTGTAAGTTGGATTTTTTTTGTGTCCAGCGGTATATCCTGAAGTGGTTGAAATAACGCCATCAAGTTTGTCGAAAGGGGGCTCCATACACCAGAAACAGCCACCGGCGAAGATTGCGGTTTCATTTTGGCTGCTCGAGGACGGTTTATCTGTTGGGTTTTCTGCTAAGGCAGGTGTTATGAACAGGCTAAGTATCAGTAAAATGGGTAGTTTCATCATTATTCCATAAGAAAAAGTTGAGACTAGGACTGCAGAAATTCTATTTAGTTTCTAACATATGGGAATTGGTCGGTACGAATGGAAATCGCGCTCCACGAAAGCACTCCTACAAAAATATCACATCTGCAGGAGCGCTTTCGTGAAGCGCGATGTCAGAAACTGAAAAATAACCAGACATCTGTACGCTTAAGCTGTCAGATAATTCAAGCCTGCTACCGTTAATCAGCCTTCAGCAATGTAATCGTCTGTGTCATTTCCCATGAGGACTTTTTTATCCTCCATTTCCATCTCCATATAGATCTTTTTATTTTCTTCGTTCTCGAAGTAAATCTCCAGACCATTTTCACCATCGCCCTCATACAGGCAGGGATGGTTCTCCGGGTCTGGAACTTCGTGTAGCGAGATAGGATCGAGCGTTGTGCGAATATGCATGATGTGTCCTCCTATTGATGAGTGCACTTCTAATGATAAATAACCCAGTAAATTAGTCAAGTATTACCATTGCTAGCATGTGGTCTTTAAAACATGAAGCCGAAGATAAACTGGTATGTGGTGAAATCGGGTGTATTGGAACTATCCAGGTCGATATAGTTTTTAGCAACACCGCCTTTCATATAGAGTTTGCGGCTGAAGTCATAACGCAGGCCGATGCCAGCACCGTAATTAAATCTTGTTGCGGTATATGTCTGTGCGGTAGGGGTGCAGACGTAACCCCACCACGGATCCCACCAGCAGCCGGTAACGATATTGCCTGTGGGAATACCGGAGTCGATATAGGTAGAACCAATATTGGCTGAAATGTATGGCGTGAGGGCAGAACTTAACAGGTTGTATGTAAAACCAAACTCCAGCTTGCTGGTATACAGGTTTGAGGTAAATTTTTGCGGGCCATTGGGGATGGCGGGGTCTTCAGGATTGTTGTCAATAATACGAGTGCCGGAGTAGTTGCTGTTACTCGAAGAAAATAAAGCGGTTAGTTCGATATGATCATCTATATTGTAACCAAAGCCAAAACCCAGGCTTGAGCGTTTATTTATATCGGCTTCTGCACCATTCTCAAACTGCAGAACTTTTGAATTTGTTACCATCGGTGCAAGAAAAAATTCCCACTTTTCAACGCGAGAATCATAGAATGCTGCCTGAGTGTTAGTGCTGATCACTGTAAATAAGGCAAAAGATAGTTTGGCAAGCCTGGTATTTATTTTGTTATACATGATTTTTTTCTGATGTTATCTGTTGCCGATTGTATCAGCAATCCAGAGGTCAAAAGCAGTGTTAACGGGAATAAAAAAAGCCGTAATAACGGCTTTTTGATAAAAGTTGTCAGGTATATATTCTCTATTCAGCACAATTTATACAGGTGGTGACGTATGGTAACGCGGCGAGCCTTTTTTCGGGAATATCTTGTCCACAATCGGCGCAGGTGCCATAGCTGCCATCTCCTATACGGGTGAGGGCAGCATTGATCAGATGAACGGTTTGTTGTGCTTCTTCATCTATAGCCATGAGCACTTCATCATTTTCACGTTGTGTTACCTGCTCGGCAAAGTCTTTTTCAACGGGCTCTTTTTTATGATGGACGTCGGCATCGATGGCTTCGATCCTGTGCGTTAATTCATCGCGCAGTAGTTCGAGCTGCTTAATGGTTGATTGATATGATGTCATGATCAGGTTGCCTGTTGTGCTGAATGAGTGTATCGAATGCTCAGTTTCTTAGCATGCTATAGATAAGATCTTTGAGGTGAAGGCGCTCTTTTTTTATGCTGTCCAGATAGTCATCATTAACCGTTTCGATTCCCTGTTCAGCGCGAAAAATTGATTTATCGATACCTTCGTACTCGTGCGCGAGCCGACGAAAATGTGCATTGTTCAATTTAAGATCATGGATAGTATCTTTATATTCAAAAAATTCTTCGATCAGTGGATGATGTGAAATTGGCATATTGTGCGCTCTCAAATGTATTGTCATCCCAGTTAACTACATAAAGTAACACCCCGACTTGATTGATATCAACTAACCTTTTACTTGCCTGAGCGTATGATTACTTCAGGTGATTACGTCCGGCGCCTTGCGTCCTGTGTGTTTTTCTATTTCTGCAATCGTTGATGACAGCCGTATCAATTTGGCCAGCAACTGTTGCGGCTCCCGGTCCAGATTTTCAAGGGTATCAATTGGCTGCTCGATATATACACGTAATGTGGCACCGTCGGTGCCGGTGCCAGAGAGACGGTAGATGATGCGTGCGCCGGAGGTGAAGAGTATGCGTATACCCTGTTTGCTGCTTAAGCTATTATCGACTGCGTCGGTGTAGCTGAAATCATCACAATGTTCGATAGTATATCCATCAAGGCTTTGACCCTTGAGTTCGTCGGTGTTTGCGCGTAGTTGTTCCATAAGTGCATTGGCACCTTCAGCTGGTACACCTTCGTAATCATGACGCGTATATACGTCACGGCCGAATGTTCGCCAGTGGTCGTAAACGATGTCGGCCACCGATTGTTTGCGAACAGCGAGGATGTTGAGCCAGAACAGCACTGCCCAGAGCCCGTCCTTTTCGCGCACATGGTCTGAACCTGTGCCGAAAGATTCTTCACCGCAGAGTGTGATCTTGCCTGCGTCGAGCAGGTTGCCAAAAAATTTCCATCCGGTAGGTGTTTCATAGCAGTCAATGCCGAGTTTATCCGCGACACGGTCAACTGCCTGACTGGTCGGCATGGAGCGTGCGATACCGGCGAGGCCCTGAGCATAACCGGGAACCAGTGTGGCATTAGCAGCGATTATGGCAAGGCTGTCACTGGGTGATACATAAAAATCGTAACCGAGAATCATGTTACGGTCACCGTCGCCGTCAGATGCAGCACCGAAGTTGGCTGCGTTATCGCCGTACATCATCGCGACCAGTTCTCTGGCATGTTTCAGGTTCGGGTCGGGATGTGCACCGCCAAAATCTTCCAGCGGGTCCCCCCGCAGTACGGTGCCTTCAGCCGCACCCAGTTGCTGTTCTAGAATTTCTTCTGCATAGGGTCCGGTGACAGCATTCATCGCGTCAAAACGCATCGAGAATGTTCCCGAACTGAGCAGTGTGCGCATTGCATCAAAATCGAAAATCGATTCCATCATGTCAGCATAATCGGTTATAGGGTTGATTAACTCGACACACATATCGCCAAGCATCTGTTCGCCGATGTTGTCGATATCGATATCTGCTGTTTCTATCGTGTGGTATTCGTTTATCTCGAGGCTCAAGTTGTAGATGGCCTCTGTAATTTTTTCGGGTGCCGGTCCGCCGTTGCCGGCGTTGTATTTTATGCCGAAGTCAGCATCTGGTCCGCCCGGGTTATGACTGGCCGAGAGGATGATGCCGCCGAAAGCATCATATTTCCGGATCACACAGGAAGCTGCCGGTGTCGAGAGCAGGGCATCACAGCCGACCATGACTTTGCCGAAACCGTTTGCTGCTGCCATCTTCAAGATGATCTGTAATGCCTCACGGTTATAGTATCGGCCGTCACCACCGACGACCAGTGTCTTTCCCTGAAAGCCTTCAAGTGCGCTGAAAATAGATTGCACGAAATTCTCGAGGTAGTGCGGCTGCTGGAAAACTTTTACTTTTTTTCGCAGTCCGGAAGTGCCGGGTCGCTGGTCATCGAAAGGGGTGGTGCTAACGGTTTTTATTTTCATGGTAATTTTATTGTCTACATTAGCAGGGCATTGTCATCTCGACCAACGGGAGAGATCTCACTCTAACATTTAAGATCTCTCCCGTTGGTCGAGATGATAGTTACATCGGGGCGACAAACTATTTCACTATTAGCTATATTTCAATTGTCAGTGAGAACGTGCTCATCATACTCTGCTTCGAAGAACAGCTTGTGTTTAGCTTCTTCTTTGGCGAGGCCGGTGAGTACTTCCTTGAGATGGCTCTCAGGAATTTTCGCTGCCATGTCACTGTAGAGCTCATAGGCGGCACGTTCTCTTTTCATCGCTACGATCAGTGCATCCTGATATGAGATGTTGTCACTGACTTCAACTTCGACCAGGTAATCGGAAATTTTCAGGTCCAGTATTTCCTGTTCGGGTGTCAGTTCATGTTCACCGGTCTTTACTGTCTGCAGAATTTTTTTATGGCGTTTTTCCTCTTCAGAAAAATCCAGCAGTATCTTTTTCATGCCGGCTGTCTCTGCACGCTGTGCGACATCTTCATAAAAGTCTGCGGCCTGCTGTTCCTGATCGATCGCGTAATCCAGTATCTCATCAACGGTGTTCATGTTTTTTACCTGCTGCTATATGTCATGTTGCTGTTCGGCATTTATGTATAGGTCCGGGTTGAGGAAACGGTTTATGCCGCGTGCAGCATGGTGGCCATCTTCGATGGCGCTGATCGCATCTGCTGTCCGGTTGGCGAAATCACCGCCCACAAAAACTTTGTCCAGTGTTGTGTGCTGATATTCAACCGGGGTGAATTTTCCCCATTCGACGGCCATTTGTTCCTGTAGTTCTTTTGAAAGGTAGTCGAGATTACTGCTCTGACCGATGGCGGAGATGATGCAGTCGTAGGTCTCTGTGTGCATGCGGTCTTCCCGTAACACCGGACGAGGTCGACCGCCTTTAGGATCATCTACCATCTCAGCTTCGCCCCATTTGATGGCAACCTGTTCAGGGCTGTCGGCATCAAGTATCTCAACAGGAATCGCTTTCTGTATGAGTGTGCAGCCTTCTTCCTGTGACTCGTGAATCTCTTCTTCATCCGCTGGCATTTCACTTATGCGGCGGCGATAGAGTATGGTGACATCAGCACCAAATCTGCGTGACACACGGGCAGCATCCATCGCCACGTTGCCGCCGCCGATCACTGCAACTTTTTTGCCGATGCCGGGATCACGTCCGCTGGCAACATCGGCAAGTACCTGCAGGCCGGATAATACGCGCGCATGGTCTTCACCATGGATACGCATACTGGAAGGCACCGAAAGACCGGTGGACATAAAGACCGCATCGTAATCTTCGAGCAGTGTTTCAAACTGGATATCTTTACCGATGCGCGTGTTGTATTTGACATCGACACCGATGGAGATGATGTGATCGATGTCTTTATCAAGTTCGGCGTCCGGCAGGCGATAACTCGGCACGCCGTAACGTAGCATACCGCCGCCTGATTCATGCTCTTCAAATACAGTCACCGCATGGCCTTGCTGGCGCAGATAATAGGCTGCGCTTAGACCACCAGGTCCGGCGCCGATGATGGCTACTTTGAAATCACTGTTTTCGATCTGTTCATCGAGGATGCGCTTGTAATCCTTTTTATCGACCTGATCGACGATGAAACGTTTTAACCAGCGGATAGCCACCGGCTCACCGAGGATGCCGACCGGGCAGACGGATTCGCACTTGCGTGTGCAGATGCGTCCGCAGGTGCCCGGAAACGGGTTGGTGCGGTACATCAGTTTCAGGCCTTTTTCATAATCACCGTCGCGGATGCTGTGGATGTAATCCGGTACATCCATATGTGCTGGACAGGTGGCGACGCAGATGCCGCATTCGACACAGCGGTCGGCTTCCTTTTTTGCCTGCTCGATGTCGTAACCCAGCGTCACTTCATCAAATGATTTAACACTTTCTTCTGCTGGCAGCAACTCCATCTCGATGCGTTTCGGTGGATACAGGTGATATCCTTCGGCGCGCCGGTAACCCAGTTCGTTATCTTGCCATGGTGTCTCATCGACACCGGCAGTGAAGTGGAACTCGTTCGGGTTATCAGCAATCCAGGAGTATTCGTTACTCATACGCAAGGAGGCGGCGGTGCAGATATCGACACACAGGCCACACCAGCAACAGCGTCCATAATCAAAACGTGGACGTAATCCGCTGTCGCCATCACGGCCGACAAATTCATCGACAGCGACCATATCAATCGCCTGATTCTGACAGATCTCGTGACAGCTGCCACAGCCGACACAGGTCTCGGCGATGTTGATGTGAAAACCGCGATAGGCCGGGGCACCGGGTCTGTCCAGGGTAGGACGGATGGTGGTGTATGGCTTTTCAAAAGCACGCTGCCAGACGAAAAAAGGTGACAGCAGATCTTTTAGGCTCATCTGTTTAATACTCCCGTCATCTCTCAACCTCGGGTGGATAGTTGTGCAGTGATACCATCAGGCCAGCGATATCGGCAATGTTGTTGCCGACGGCGAGGCGTTCCATCACAGCGATGGCATGCGTGTAGCTCGGACCGCGCACATGTACCCGGCGCACAAATTCTGAACCGTCGGTCACCATATAGTAACCGTATTCGCCACGGGTACACTCGGCTTTGACATAGGTTTCGCCCGCTGGAACTTTCCAGTGTAATACGTTGGGCATGTCTGCCTGGAAAGGACCATCAGTTGGCGTATGATCCAGACACTGTCGGATAAGGTTGATGCACTGGCGGGTTTCCTGCAGTCGCAGGTAAGCACGGTCATAGGCGTCTGAGTCACTGCCGGTGATAACGTCGAAGTCGAGCTGGTCGTAGGCGAGATAAGGTTCGTCTTTACGCAGGTCGCGTTTGAATCCGCAGGCACGCGCATTGGGGCCGACGATACCGTAAGGGTCGATCATGTCTGCTGTGATGATACCGAGTCCTTTTGAACGTGCTTTGAAAACGACGTTGTTAAACATCACACGTTCTACTTGATCGAGCATTTTTTCAGCGCCGTCCATAATATCACGGGCGCGTTTTCTGAAACCGTCGGGCAGTCCGGCACGTACGCCGCCGGGCACGATGTACATATGATAGATGCGTGCCCCGGTCATCTCTTCGAACAGGTCGAGTACAAAGTCTCGATAAGCGATGGTCCAGTTGGGTACCGTATACTGGCCGAAGGCACCGCTCATGCCACCGATCCACATCAGGAAACTGGCGAGGCGCATCAGTTCCAGGTTCATGGTACGCAGCCAGATAGCGCGCTCGGGAATTTCGATACCGCTGATAGTTTCTACCGCATGTGAGTACAGGTATTCATTGAAGGTCGGCTCGGGAACGGCGATGCGACACACGACAGTAAAGTTCTGAATAAAAGTGCGGCGCTCCATCAGCTTTTCAAAACCGCGGTGCAGGTAACCGACGTGTGTTTTACAGTCGACGATGGTGTCACCCTCGAGTATCAGTTCCAGTGACATGTTGCCGGTGATGCCAGGGTGTTGTGGTCCCTGCCATAACTTGACGTATTTTCCTGAAGTCAGGTCAAGTGGTTCAGGTTGGGCAAAATCCAGTGCCGCGGAGTGGCCCGTCAGGATATTATCAGTGGATAGTGTCATTTTTCGTCACCGCCGCGGTTGGGGTAAAGTTCTACCTTCATGTGTTCGCGTGGCTCTTCGCTGTCTCTGCCTTCACGGTGACCGAAGCGTTCCTGGCTGAATTTTTTGGTATCGAACTCGCGGCGCATCGGCGGTATCTGATCCCAGCCTTCCAGGCAGAAATCTTCATCAAGACGCGG
>DAOVJH010000371.1 GCA_030673345.1 Pseudomonadota bacterium | reverse complement strand
TACGTTATGTTAATAGTGGCGACCCTTATTTCTGCCATTGCCAGAAGACCGCCCGACTGGTTGCTGAAAAGCTCGAACTAAAAGATAATGAATGGAAAGTCGTGTTCCAGTCACGCTTTGGTCGCGAACCCTGGTTAGAACCTTATTGCAGTGTCACCCTGCAGGAACTACCTGCTTCAGGAACCAGACGTGTCGATATAATCTGCCCCGGTTTTGCAGCTGACTGCCTGGAAACACTGGAAGAGATACAGATGGAAAATAAAGATCTGTTCATCGAGGCCGGCGGCGAAAGCTTCAACTATATTCCCTGCCTGAATGAAAGCGAAGACCACATGGTCGCCCTGTGCGAGGTTCTCACCGCGCACATGTTCGGCTGGCCTGAGACCATGCCGAACTGGGATGCCGGCAAACTGGCCGTCGAAGCGAGCAAGACGAGACAGCGCGCGATTGACATGGGCGCGAAGAAGTGACACCACAAATGAAAGCTTTTCATGAAGAGAGATCCTAAGTTACCAGAGCATATAAAGATCTCTCCCGCTGGTCGAGATGACAGTTTTTACTCGATACGTTTTCACCGGATAGTAATACGAACAAATTCACCGCCAGGCATATGCTCATCGACAATACAACAACAAAACCGTTAGTCGGGGTTAGCCGTTGTTTGCTTGGTGATGCTGTACGCTACGACGGCAAGTCAAAAGCCTGCACGATCGTCCTGGAAAAACTCAGCGACATATTCACACTCACCCCCATCTGCCCGGAAGTCGAAGCCGGACTTTCTGTCCCTCGCCCACCCGTTCAACTTACTGGCAGCATAGAAAACCCACGGCTCACCGGACGTGACGACCCATCCATCGATGTCACAACAATCATGCAACAGTACTGCGATACTAAACCAGCGGAGCTCAAACAGCTGTCAGGTTTTATCTTCAAAAGCCGGTCACCCAGCTGCGGTCTTAATAGCACACCTGTTTTTATCAATGACCGATGTGTGGACGAGAGCAGCACAGGCATCTTTGCCAGAAGCCTGTGCACAGCATACCCGGATCTGCCCGTCATCGAAGACAGTGACCTGGAAAATCAGGCTCTATTGAACCCGTTCATTCGCTTGATCTTAAAAGTTAATCGCTCACTTTAAACACTTAACTGCTTGATTTTCCCTTCGAAACCGGGCAAAACAGGTTAATTATTTGAATAGTCCCAGATATATTCTATAACTATTCAATATGAATAGAGCGTTACCAACCGGACGTTCATGAACCAGCAGAAACTTCAGTTTCAAAATATTTATGTGTAACAACTATGCCAAATAGGCCAGAAATACTCTTCGTAGACGATTCAAAAACGGCACGTGCTGCCGCAAAAAAAATTCTTTCAGGACAATATACCGTACACGAAGCTGTCAACGGTAAAGATGCCTGGGAGAAGCTCGAGAAGAATCCTGACTATGCTGTTGTTTTTGCTGATATACAGATGCCAGAACTGAATGGTCTGCAACTGCTCAAACATATTCGTACATCACCGGACAGGCGCATCGCGCAGAAACCGATCATCATGATCACTGGCCACTCTGATTCACATGCCGCCATGCGTGCCGTGTTCGAGATGGGCGCCACCGGTTTCATCTCAAAACCTTTCAGCGATATTGACCTGATCAGCTGCGCCTGCTCTTACATAAATCTTAACCAGCGGCTCAATGAGCTTGAGGACACTTTAGGCATCGATCGTCAATCCGGACTGTACAATGCATCACGTTTCGGAGCAGAAGGCAGTAAAGCGCTCTCAATGGCACTGCGCCACAAACTAGAACTTTCGATCGTCTATTTAGAGCTTAAAGCCCTGTCAAATATAAGCGACAACCACAGCAATAAAGCCGCCACTCAAGTGGTCGTCGAAGTCGGTAAACGTATTCAGAAACATCTGCGTGATGAGGAGCTGGTGGCACGCATCGGTGCTTCAAAATTCGCACTTCTGCTACCCGCGACCAGCGCCCCAAATTCAAAGATTGCTATCACCCGTGTACAGAGCATGATCAAAAAAATGTTCTTCGTCATCAATAAACATAAGGTGCAGATCGATATTGCCGCTGGAATATCCAGCATTGATCTTAACGACAAAGATCTCAGCTTTAACGAACTCTGCACGAGAGCAGATACTGCTCTTCAGAAATCCATCGATAGTGATAGTGGAGACATATCGAACCATCAGGATGAAAACCCGTCTGATAGCGAAATAAAAGTCCAGTATGATTACTTCCTGAACAAGTCACTGCCATTCATCGTGGATGGGAACTTCCACAAGATTCCCGATGATCACCTCGATCATGTGATGGGCATATTGAAACCATTCATTAGATATGCCACCTTAAAAGACAGTACATCATAGTCTCGGCATACTTTATAAAATGATCACTCGCCTCTAGCTGTTTCTCTGATCACTATACGTGGATCATCGCCTCGTCCCGGGTCGGCTCACCAAACAGGTATCCCTGAGACAGGTTAAAACCTGCAGCATCTACTT
>DAOVJH010000387.1 GCA_030673345.1 Pseudomonadota bacterium | reverse complement strand
TTGAGGATAACAATGCGCAAGATTTTCACCCATTAGATCAAACACCTGACTAATTGGGGATAAGTAACTATTTACCTGAAAAGATTCTGCTATAATCCGTGAAAATAATTTACTTACACGGCCAGAATCAACATAGCGCAGCCCAGAACTGCCAATCAAGCTGGCCCTTTATTTTGCTTATATTTACCATGACTCTATTTAAATACCGCGCAGATCGCATACCCGTTTTAATCATCCTTTTTTTCTTCGCACTCGATATCCTCGCCTACTTTATAATCGATAATATCTGGCTGTTAGCAGCATACTGGCTGATCATGATCGCGCCAAAAGGCGTCATCTGCGCCTGGAATCATCACCACCAGCATCTGCCGACGTTTAAGATCAACAGCCTCAATTATCTGCTCGAGCAGATGTACGCACTGCAGACCGGCGCGACTTCAAAGTTATGGGTACTGCACCATGTCCTGGGACACCACCACCATTACCTGGACCAGACAAAAGATGAAAGCCGATGGAAAGATAAACAAGGCAGAATAATGGGCCGTTTCAGATACTCGATGGATGTCATGCTGACAGCATATTATCGCGGCTACCAGGTTGGCAAACGGCACCCTCGACCACTAAGAGTCTTTTTGATAGCGACAACGATTACTGTCTTACTCGTTGCAGCGCTGACATGGTATCGGCCCGCTCCAGCACTGCTGGTCTTCATCATCCCCATGGTCACCAGTCTTTTTTTTACCGCCTGGGTAACCTACGCACACCATGCAGGTTTAGATGTTGATAACGATTTTGAAGCGTCCTACAACATCATGACACCGATCTACAACACGCTGACGGGCAATCTCGGTTACCACACGGCACACCACCACAAACAGGGTCTGCACTGGTCGCTTCTGCCTGACTTACACGAAAAGATAAAAGACAAGATACCGGCCGACCTCTACAAGACGGACCATCTGGGATCAGGCTTTTTAAAAACCTGAGTTAACGGAAATTACTCGTTAATTTTCTGCCGGCCCTTTTTCAACTCGCCGCGTTTATTTTTAGCATTCAGTCTTCTTAGTTTCGACGCTTTTGTCGGCCGTGTTTTCATCCGAGTTTTTCTCACGGTAAGCGCCTGAGAAACAAATGATTTCAGGCGCAACAGAGCCTGCTCCCTGTTTTTCAACTGGCTTCGTGTCTGCTGTGATTTGATTATGAACACACCTTCTTTTGTCACACGCTGATCATTTAGTGATAGTAAACGCTGCTTGACAGTCGACGGCAGACTCGATGAAACGATATCAAATTTCAGGTGTATCGCAGTCGCAACCTTATTGACGTTCTGACCACCAGCGCCCTGGGAACGGATAGCTGTCATGATTATTTCGTCGTCAGGAATAATTAAATGTTTAATCTGCATCAAAAATCACTCATAATCTGTCATTAGTTTAACGCCTTAAAAAACATTATATCCAACAAGATTAGTATTATGAAAGCAAATGAAATCAAAAAGGGTCTGGTGATCAATCAGGACAATAAAAACATACTGATAAAAAAAGTTTTTGTGCAATCACCACATTCTCGAGGCGGCAGCACTCTCTACAAAGTAACCGGCAGCGATATCAGCAGCGGGCAGAAGTTTGAACGAAGCTATAAGGGCGACGAGGTCGTAACACAGATTGATGTTTCACGTCGCGCGGTTCAGTTATTATTCCATGATGCTGACAGTTATACATTCATGGATAGCGAAAATTATGATCAATTCGTGCTCGCCGGTGATGCACTAGAAGATGAAACTGATTTTCTTTACGACGGACTTGAAGGTTTAAGCGCACTGATCAGTGATGACGCATTATTAGGTATAGAGCTACCTGCACACATGTCGCTCGAAATCACTGAATGCGCCCCCGGTATGAAGGCCGCATCATCTTCCGCAAGGACTAAACCTGCAACACTGACCACTGGCCTGGTCGTTCAGGTACCAGAGTATCTGACACCGGGTGAAGTCATAAAGATCAATACTGAAACACGCGAGTTCATCTCCAGAGCATAACCACCCCGGATGAACCAAATGACAGAAATCATCCCGCAGCTGACGACTGAACAGCAGCGCATAGTCATCGACGAAACACAGGCTTACATAGAAAGGGCAACTGTTCTATTTGCGTTAAGAGATATGTCAGTCGATATCACTTTCGACCTGAAGGGACGTTCTGCAGGTATGTACCGGGTAAGAAGCAGCAAGAACCGCATGTTTTCATTTAAACAGCCGCACAGAGAGATACGATATAACCCGTATATCTTTTCCAAATATTTTGATGACAACTATGCCTCGACTATCCCGCACGAAGTGGCACACTATGTTACCGAT
>DAOVJH010000076.1 GCA_030673345.1 Pseudomonadota bacterium | reverse complement strand
TGGTTGCCAACTCATAGATATTAATCGCAGCTGATGAATATTTTATATATCGGTTCATCAGGTGCTTTATCGCTGGTTCCTTTCTACGAGCTGCTGTTATCGTCCTATCCTGTATCAGCAGTTGCTGTCGATAAACCGATTAATTTCAAAAACAAGATTATCGCGCTCGAAAATGAATCATTGGCGCTTGCCGCTAATCAGAAAGATGTACCTGTCCTGGATCTGTCCGAACCATCGGCTGACTTTGTTAACAGGCTTTCTGAGTACACTATCGATGTTATCTTGATGTCCTGTTACAGCAAGCGGTTGCCGGATGAGATAGTCAAACTTGCTGGCCTCGGTTGCTACAATATGCATCCGTCATTATTGCCTCGTTACCGTGGACCGGAGCCGATCTTCTGGCAGATGAAACAGGCGAATAAAGTGGGCGTCAGCTGGCATCGTGTTAGCGATGAATTTGATGCAGGAGATATCGCCCTGCAAAAAGAAGTGATGCTGGAAGATGGCCTGAATCATTCTGAGATTAGCCGGCTAATAGCAGAAACCGGAGCGGAATTAATGCTCGAACTATTAACGGGTCTGGCATCTGGCAAACAAGTGTTGATGCCGCAGGATCCGGTCGACGCGAGCTATTATTCCTATCCGCAAAAGCACGACTTTGTTATCGATGACCGCTGTACAGCGCAACAGGTCTATAACTTCATCTGTGCTACCCGGGTGTTTTCTGAACCTTATCTGTTCAAACATGATAAGGACTGTTTCTACATCGATTCGGCGCTGGCTTATGACAATGAACGTCACCTCGAAACAGCCAAAGTAGAAGACGGCAACCTTTATATACCCTGTAATGAAGGTGTATTAATCACCACATTCACTGATAAAATAACCACATAATTTCTTCAGGTTCAAGACATGGCAGAACAGTACCAACTGGTTGAAACAAGACTGCAGGAAAAGCTCGAGAATGGCACGACACGCTGTAACCTCTGTCTATGGCGTTGCAAGATCGGCCATGGGCAGCGTGGTTTCTGTCAGGCGCATGTGAACCGCAATGGTACTTTATATAACCTTTCCTATGGCATCCTGTCGTCGATCGATATCGATCTGATCGAGGAGAAACCGGTAAAGCATTATCGTCCGGGTACCAGGGTGATGTCTGTCGGTAGTTATGGCTGCAGCTTTCGCTGTGGTGGCTGCCATAATCTGGAGATTTCCTGGGGTGTAGAGGCGCTTGATGATCTGGCAAAAGGCCAGTCAACAGAGGTCTGGGTATCGCCACAAAAGCTGGTCGATTCGGCAATGAGAGCGGGCGTGCAGGGTATCGCATTTACTTATTCTGAACCGGCGGTCTGGCTGGAATATGTGCTCGATGTATGCGAGCTGGCGCATGAGGCAGGTTTGTACACGGTGTATGTGTCCAATAGTTATGTCACTGACGAGGCACTGGAACTGATAGCCGGTAAAGTCGATGTGTTATGTTCGGATATCAAGAGCATGCGAGATGATTTTTATGAAGATGTCTGTAAACCGGCAAAAGTTGAACAGGTACTGGCTTCGATAAAAAAGGCCCATGATTTAGGTATCCATGTCGAGACACGTACCAATATCATTCCAGGGAAAAATGATTCTCCGGCTGAGCATTATGAGATCGCCTGCTGGATACGTGACAATTTAGGTGCAGATAGCCCGTGGCATGTGACGCGTTTTTTTCCTGCTTACAAACTCAGCGATGTTCCTGCAACACCCGAACATATGCTGTTTGAGGCCGAGGCTGAGGCAAAACGCGCAGGGTTGAACAATGTTTACGTGTATAATGACAAGGGTTGTGACTGTGCGACAGAGAATAAACCGATCGAAGTTTATCTGAATAGCACAGCTGAAGAATTGCACCAGATAAAACAATGTGCTGCAAGTTGCTGCGGTGATGAAGGCGTGCTGCTCAAAAAGTACGAAGACAATTAAGTTGAAGACTGGAAGTATAGAGAAGATTTAGAGGTTAATGATGGCTAATACAGTTCAATGTGTGATTTTAAAAATCGAAGCAGAAGCAATGGATGCACCACCGCATCCGGGTGATCTGGGCATACGTATATATGAGAATGTCTCGAAAGAAGGCTGGAAGCAATGGTTAGAGCGTCTGACCACGATCATTAATGAAAATGGATTAAATACCGCTGACGCTAAAAATATTGAGCTCATCGAAAAACATATGCAGGGTTTCTTTTTTGATGAAGGTGATTACGGGCAGGCGCCTGCAGGTTTTCAGGCCGGCGGTGGCGGTGGTAAAAAATAAATATAACGCTGAGAGCTGCTTATGGCCATAAGCGGAAGTCAAAAATAAAGTTAAAAGATTTTTACCGCAGAGGTGCAGAGTTTTACTTTTGTTAACAGCGCCGCAGGCACTGTTAACAGCAAAAGAAGTTTTTCTCTGCGTCTCCGCGCCTCTGCGGTTCAAGTTTTTAAATTTCAGTTGATTTTAAATATCGGCGCGGTAATAAACCTAAGCAGCCCGTAAGCCTCACGAATCGCTGCTGTTACCTGTTCTGATGTGTCTGCGCTTGCAAATATATAGCCTAGATACTGATTGCCTTCCGGTAGCGGTACAAGTTCATGGCCTTCACGGATGATGATATCAATCTTATCGATGTGCTTGATTTTATTTGCTTCGAGCAGGCCTTCTACACGTTTCAACAAGCCTTTTTCTCTTACTGGAATCATCATCACGCCGCGGGCCTGTTCAGGCATACTGGTCTCGATCGGTTGATCGATCGCCAGCGAGATGGCCAGTTCCTCGATACCAAAATTTTCATTATCCAGCACCCTGGCACAATCACCGCCGATGGTGCGTGAAGCAATCTCAAGTATCCATATTTTATTTGATCTATCGATACGGCATTCAGCATGGATAGCACCAGTCGTCAGACCATAAGCAGTACAGGCATCTTGTATGACTGCCTGTATCTTCAGCTGGAATCCTGCGCTTAATGTCGATGGTGTAACGTAGATGGTCTCCTCAAAATAGGGGCCAACCAGGGGGTCTGGTTTATCGAAGATTGTAATGGTCTGTAGTTTGCCATCATGCAAGAAACCCTCGTAGGCAATCTCAATGCCATCGATATAGTCTTCGATCAACAGGTGATTCTGTTCAAATTCTCCCTGTGCGGTTGCGATGATCGGTCTTAAGCGTTCACAGGCGGTGATGAATTCAGTTTCGTTGTCAGCGCGGATAACGCCGCGGCTTGCTGACATGTTTAAAGGTTTTAATACGCATGGCCAGGGAAGGCCGGCAAGCTGTTTATTGATCGGCCGTGACAGATCTAACAGGCAATGGATAGGGACCGGGCAACCTGCTAGTGCCAGTTGTGCGCGTGCCAGGTCCTTCCGTGTAGAGTATTGTGCGGCACTTGGCGGATTGTGTGGCAGCTTAAGTGCTCTGGCTGCATAAGCGGCCAGTTCGACGGTCTGATCATCACTGCCCAAAATTCCCGAAAAGGATTTTCTGTGATTTTCGTTCATGATGCATTCAAGCATTAAATCGGTATCTTTAAAGTCGATGTGTAGTCCGTTTGCTACTTCTGAAACAAGTGAATGTTGCCCCTCAGAGGCGATGGTTACTTCAAGACCGAGGTTGATCGCAGCTTTTATATAAGGCGCTATCCGGTAACTGTTGTGATGAGATATTAGTAATAAACGCCGATCCTTGATGTTTGTCATTTTTAGATGTGAAATTAAAAGGGTGAGCCATAAACGATGACTCACCCGTTATTAATCAGTATATGACCTGTTTGAAACAGGGACGTTACTGAGGGGGGAGGCTAGCCGCAGCCGCCCGAAGAACCACCGCAACCGCCGCAGCTACCACCGCTGCTGGAGTTGGCAAAGACGTTTTTAAAGACAAAACTGGCGTTTGCACCTTCAGTCTGATAATCGATCTCTACACCTTCGAGAAATCCTAATGCAACGGCATCGATATGGACTTTGAGGCCATCTTTTTCCAAAGTGGTATCAAATTCTGTTGGCTGGTCGACGAAGGTCATGCCGTAAGACATTCCGCCACATCCGCCACCAGAAACAAAAATGCGTACGCCGTTGACGCCATCTTCATTTTCAGTCAGTGCGAGCAGTTGTTTGACTGCTTCGTCAGAGACATTGATCTGATTGGTTAACTGGGTATTGAACTGAACTTGAGACATTAAAGTTCTCCTGTTTTTAACGCTGTTTTAATGGAGCAATAATACCACGGATTTACATTATTTTCTTGAAGTAAATATTATACAAATCATAAGGATATTGCGATCCAGCAAAAATAACAGGCTTATTTCTGACATATTCAAAATGGGTAACAAAATCCATTTCTATGGATAGCATTTTCACCCTTTATGTAATCTTTAACTATACTTTAGATGGGCTCTATTATTAATCAATAACAATTATAAGAGATCAGTATTTTATGGAACGCAAGGTAAATGTTGCTTACTTAAAAATAGGGATGTACGTATCAAATCTTGATCGTCCTTGGATAGATACGCCTTTTTTACTGGAAGGCTTCATGATAGGCAACGAGGATGATCTCTCTGCACTTACTTCTTACTGCACATACGTTTATATCGATCCAGATCGAGGTATCGGTGCGTCTGAATATATCGAAGAGTCTTCCCGCCTGAAAACTAATGCTTACCTGGAGAGGTTTCTACAGGATAACAAGAAAAAAGTTGAATACAAGAATACCCAAACAACGAAAGAGGAATTGCCTGCTGCACAGGTGGCACTTGAAAATGCCAGTAACCAGGTTGCTCACATCATGGATGATGTTAAGGAAGGCAAAAACCTTAATATCGAGGCTGTCCGGGGTGTCGTTGAGCCTATTTTAGACAGTATCATCAGGAACTCTGAAGCCTATATGTGGCTTTCGATGATGCAGAAAAAGAGCGCATATACTTATTCACATTCTGTCGATAACTGTGCACTTGCGATTGCATTTGGCCGTTTTATGGGCTTGCCCAAAAAAGATCTCAGGACCCTGGCGATCGGCCTGTTAATGATGGACATGGGAAACGTTCATGTACCTGAAGGAATTTTGAACAAGAATGGAAGGTTAACGGAAGCCGAATATCGCATCGTTAAAAAACATGTCTTGCATGGGGTAAAGATACTTAAAGAAACGAAAGGGATGAATGAAGATATCTTGAATATTGCACTTACCCACCATGAGCGCTTTGATGGCAGTGGTTATCCTGCTGCCTTAACGGGTACGATGATTCCAGTATATGGCAGGATGGCGGCGATCATTGACTGTTACGATGCGATGACCAGTAAGCGACCATTCAGTGCGGCTAAATCGCCCTATGCTGCATTACAGAATATTTATAACTGGCGTGGCAGTGCCTTTCAGCCGGAGCTTGTCGAACAATTCCTGCAATGTATCGGTGTTTATCCAACGGGGTCTCTGGTCGAGATGTCCAATGGTGAGGTTGCTATCATTCTGGAGCAAAATCTGACACAGAGGATGCGGCCTAAGATAATGCTGATCCTCAACGAAGAAAAGGCACATCTTATGGAATATAAGATAGTTGACCTTTCTAAACAATTTGAAGATTCGGGGCAGCAGCCACTAAATATCTATCGTGGTCTTGACCCCGGCTCGTATAACATCGATCCCACAGAATATTATTTATAAAACTTAAAGTGTAACCGCGATGAAATCACGACAGGAATTTTTTGATGCTATCACTTCTTTTGTTGGAAGTAGTGAGGCAAATGCCGCATTTATTATTATTAAAATACGGCGTTTTAAGGAAATTAATACGACTTATGGTTTTACCAAAGGTGATAAATATCTTGCCTATGTCGGACAAAAGTTAAATGAGATATTGCGGCCTGAAGATCTTGTTGGAAGAATCGGTGATAATGAGTTCGGTGTCTTACTGCCATCATTAAACAATACTACACACGCTATACTAGCTGCAAATAAGATCTCATCAGAATTCAAACACGCGGTAGATATCGATGGCTCAATGATCTCCCCCAGGATCGTGATGGGTATTTCTGCTAAGCCTGACCACGGTCTATCATTCGAAGAGTTATTACATGCAGCGACTCTGGCTTTACAGACTGCAGAGAAAAATAATGATGATTACCTTTTGCATCAGGTTTCCAGCAGTGAGTTACCGCCTAGCTTGATGCTGGAGAACGAGATTCAATTTGCGCTGGATGATGATGAGTTTACTCTGTTCTGTCAGCCAAAAATAAATCTGGACTGCGGTAAACTTTATGGTGGTGAAGCGCTGATCCGCTGGAACAGTAAAAAGTATGGTTTCGTCAATACACAATATTTTATCGATATTTTAGAGGGTAGTAGTTCGTTAGTACCGGTAACGAGCTGGGTTTTAAATGTAGCTTTAAGGCAGTGCCTTGATTACCAGAAGGTTTCCCCTGGCTTCAGTGTGGCTGTTAATCTGTCACCATCACTGTTAACCGACCATAGTATCGTAGAGATCGTTTCAAATGCTGTAAGCATCTGGTCTGTTGATCCGTCTAGCCTGATACTGGAAGTTACCGAAGGTGCCATGATGATGAATCCGGAGAGAAGTCTGGATATCCTCAATGAGTTTCACCAGCTCGGTTTTGGCGTTTCGATCGATGATTTTGGTACCGGGTATTCTTCTCTTGCTTACCTGAAGAATCTTCCTGCCGATGAGATCAAGATCGATAAATCGTTCGTGATGAACATGGCAAATGACAGGAAAGATGAGAGTATCGTAAAGGCAGCGGTTGACCTGGCACATACCCTGGGCTTGAGGATCGTTGCTGAAGGTGTCGAAGATCAGAAGACTTTCGATATATTGACCGATATGGGATGTGATTATGCACAGGGTTATTACATGGCAAAGCCGATGCCCTGTGGAGACCTTATGACATGGATAGAGGACAGTGAGTGGGCTTAATTGACTCGCC
>DAOVJH010000207.1 GCA_030673345.1 Pseudomonadota bacterium | reverse complement strand
TAATTTGTCAAAAGCAGGCATACTGGTTCCGATCGAACCATTTTTGATAATCCAGAATAACTGGCCGTCCGATAATTCACCCACAACTTCGGAGCAGGTGAAGTTTCTAGGCGACGGTTCAAACATCTTCGCCATGATGCCATTTCCATCGCCATTTTCTCCATGGCACTGCGTGCAGGCGACGGGCGAAGCCGAGCTCTGGTATAACTTTTTACCGGCGTCAGCATTTTCCTGGTTTGTTGAAAGCGGGTTTTGCTTTGCGGCCATTGCTGCTGGCGCATACTCAGTCGCCCGGATCTGGGGGCATTGACCCGATTGTGATCGTTGCGAAGGCTGTGTATTACAGGCGATGAGAAAACCGCAGATAACCGGGAGCAGGAAGACATTTAGCTGTCGAAATACACGACTTTTCATTTTGTGCGCCTCATTACGGCTATACCAGGAACAGACTGTTTAATCTTCTCCTTTTTTAACTTTTAAAAATGTGACGTGCCGCACATTATCAGCGTTTTTAAAGCCCGTTTTGTGAACTATCGGCTAGCCGTATTCACATAAATATGCACAATCGGCTGGTACTGTCACGTTGAACGCACTATTGGCTGCGACTTCAAAAGACTGGCCTGCACCATAGGTCCTTGTCTCATCATCGTTATCTAACCTGATGAGCAGTTCACCGGTGATAACGCTCATTTTTTCTTTTTCTGTCGTGTTAAATTCATACTCACCCGCTGCCATAACGCCGACGGTAGCGGCCTTTTCCTGTCCCTGAAAAGCGATAGATTTAACCTTTCCATCGAAGTATTCATTGGTTTTAAACATTATTATTTCCTCAAAATTTGGTTGGCAGATGCTGACTTATTTGTTCATGATTAACAAGCTTTATAGCTAGCACACAACAAAATTCATAACATATTGATATTGCAATAATTATCCATGTATTATAAAATGCTTATATTCTTAGCGCTATAAAATTTTATGATGAATCAGACGTACAATTGCAGTTTTATACAATCCAAGCTCAACGAAGGCGGTCAGCTTATCGATGTTCGTTCCGTGATGGAATTCAATCAGGGCGCACTGGAAGGTGCTGTCAATATGCCCATCGACCGATTCCAGTTTTTAAAAGATGCGATAGACCATAGCAAGCCCGTTCTGCTATATTGCCGTACCGGTGCACGTTCAGGCATGGTAAAAAATTACCTCGATCAGCTGGGTTTCAACCAGGTACATAACATCGGCGGAATCAACCAATTTATTGGCTGTCTGGCACTATAGAGAGAACCATCAGCAATGACTTTTGACCTATCAGTAGAAAATATCAAATGTGGCGGTTGTGCTAACACTATCAGAACGCGTTTGAACAAACTGGATAACGTCGATGACTGCCAGGTAGATATCGAGAGCGGTGTTATTACGATTACCGGGGATGCCGCTGAAAAGGCGCAGATAACATCGCTGCTGCTGAAACTGGGGTATCCTGAAACCGGTACAGCTGAAGGCTTGAAAGCGGCTGCAGCCAAAGCAAAATCGTTTGTCAGCTGCGCCGTAGGCAAAATGAGCAGCGATTAGAAAACAGCCTGTTTTTACCGTCAGCAAACGGTAAAAGACAAACAACCGCTATTTAAGTTATCATTCGCCGCCAATGAAAACGCGCGAATTCCATTACGATCTTCCTCAGCAGCTTATCGCACAGATACCCAGTGAAGTGCGCTCGCAGAGCCGTTTATTGCATTATTCACGGTCAGATAGAAACATCGAGCACCTGAGCTTTAACCAGATTACTGATCTGATAAACCCCGGTGACCTGCTGATATTCAACAATACCCGTGTTATCCCTGCCCGGATTTACGGCCACAAAGACACCGGTGGCAAAGTCGAGATATTGATCGAACGCCTGACCTCAGAGCAGCAATGTCTGGCTCATGTAAAAGCCAGTAAAACACCAAAACCCGGCAGTAAGTTAACGTTGTGCGATCCTGAAAGCGAACATCCGGATAAACAACAATTTACAGTGACCGTTGAAGGCCGAGAGGGTGACTTATTCATACTCAGCTCAGGAACAAACAACACCATGGCTGAGATCATGGAAAACATCGGCCATATGCCTTTACCGCCTTATATAAGCCGTGAAGATAATATCGATGATTTTTCTCGCTACCAGACAGTTTATGCAGACGCACCAGGTGCTGTAGCTGCACCGACTGCAGGCTTACATTTTGATGAGGGCTTGCTTAAAAAACTCAAAGATAAGGGTATAGACTCCGCGTTTGTCACACTTCATGTCGGTGCGGGTACCTTTCAGCCAGTGAGAAGTGAGCATATTGAAGACCATGACATGCATTTCGAATACCTCGTCGTACCACAGGAAACAGTCGATAAATGCCACAAAGCCCGTACAGATGGCGGCCGGATTATAGCTGTCGGTACGACGAGCGTGCGTTCACTGGAAACTGCTTCTCAAAGTGGTCAGTTAGAAACCTTTGCAGGTGAAACGGATATATTTATCTATCCCGGGTACCAGTTCAAAAGCGTCGACGCATTGATTACCAACTTTCATCTGCCTGAATCAACATTATTGATGCTGATTAGCGCTTTTGCCGGTAAAGATGAGATGTTACGTTGCTATCAAGCGGCCGTTGCAGAAAAGTACCGTTTCTTTAGTTATGGTGATGCTATGTTCATTTCATGAACAAATGAAAAATGAAAAATGAAAAATGAAAAAAAGTATAATATATATTAAATAAGTTATATAACAGTATGAATTTATTCCAATTATCCAAAGAAAATAGCGGTGCCAGGCGCGGTCAGATGACTTTTGAGCGCGGCACTATCGAAACCCCTGCATTCATGCCCGTTGGTACTTACGGCACCGTTAAGGCGATGACGCCTGAGGAATTAACCGGCATGGGCGCCGAGATTATCCTGGGCAATACTTTTCACCTGATGCTGCGGCCCGGTACAGAGATTATCCGCAAACACGGTGACCTGCATGATTTTATGCACTGGCAGAAGCCTATCCTGACAGACTCTGGTGGTTTCCAGGTCTACAGCCTGGCGAAGATGCGAAAGATAACCGAGCAGGGCGTTTTGTTTAATTCGCCTGTTGACGGACGAAAGATAGAATTAACACCCGAGTACTCAATGCAGATCCAGAAAGAACTGGGTTCTGATATCGTCATGATTTTCGATGAGTGCACACCATACCCGGCAACTGAACAGGAAGCCAAAGACTCGATGCAGTTATCCCTGCGTTGGGCAGAACGCTGCAAAACCGCGCATCAGGCCAATTTTCAGAATACTAGCGCTTCGGCCTTGTTTGGTATCGTTCAGGGCGGTATGTATAAAGATCTTAGGCATGAATCTGCCGATGGTCTTACTGACCTGGGTTTCGACGGTTATGCTATTGGCGGCCTCTCGGTCGGTGAGCCAATGGAAGAACGCAATGCCGTGCTTGATTTCACTGTTCCTAAACTGCCGGCAGATAAACCACGTTACCTGATGGGTGTCGGCCGTCCTGAAGATATCGTCGAAGCAGTAAGGCGCGGCATCGATATGTTCGATTGTGTTATCCCGACGCGACATGCACGGACGGGTTTTCTCTACACATCCAGCGGTGTTTTAAAGATCAGGAATAGCCGGTATAAGGATGATATCCGCCCGATCGATGAAAACTGCCAGTGTTATACCTGTCAGAACTATTCCAGGTCTTATCTACGTCATCTGGATAAATGCGGTGAAATTCTTGGCTCACGTCTAAGTACTATCCATAACCTGTATTATTATCAGCAATTGATGCGTGATATTCGTTCTGCAATAGAAGAAGACCGTTTTGATGAATTTGCTGATACTTTCTATGCAAACCTGTCGGTTGACTGATGTCTGATATCGGCCAGTAGCGGACAGGCAAAAAAAGTCAAAAGATTTTCACCGCAGAGGCGCAGAGAAAAGCCTTTTTTTATTTGCTGTCATCCTGAACGCCAGTGAAGGATCTTGGGACGTGTGCACTATGATTG
>DAOVJH010000312.1 GCA_030673345.1 Pseudomonadota bacterium | reverse complement strand
AGGATCACCCTGACGGCCTGAACGCCCGCGCAACTGGTTATCGATGCGTCGAGACTCATGGCGCTCACTACCGATAACATGCAGACCACCAGCTTCTATAACCAGTTGGTGACGCTTATCCCATTCCTGCTTTATCCCATCTTTCTGCCCGCCATCATCTCCAGCACCGGCATCTTTAACCTGTTTTAATTCTGCATCGAGGTTGCCGCCGAGCACGATATCGGTTCCTCGACCAGCCATGTTTGTCGCTATCGTTACTGCAGCAGGCCGACCCGCGTTCTCGATAATGTGGGCTTCATTCTCATGCTGTTTTGCATTCAGAACATTATGATCAATCTTTTCTTTTTTGAGCAGCTCTGAGATATGTTCAGATACTTCGATCGAAGCAGTACCGACCAGTACCGGCTGTTTTCTCATGACACAATCTCTAACATCTTCTACGATGGCATTATATTTTTCAGCCGGTGTCAGGAATACCAGGTCAGTATTATCAGCACGCGCCATCTGCCTATTGGTCGGGACGATGACAACTTCGAGACTATAGATCTGCAGTAATTCTTCAGCTTCGGTATCAGCTGTACCTGTCATACCGGAGAGTTTGTTGTACAGCCTGAAATAATTCTGAAAGGTGATCGATGCCAGTGTCTGGTTTTCACTCTGGATCTCGACACCTTCTTTGGCTTCTACCGCCTGGTGCAAGCCTTCTGACCAGCGGCGTCCTTCCATGGTGCGGCCAGTAAATTCATCGACGATGATGACCTGGTTATCACGCACGATATAATGCACATCTTTTTCAAACAGGACCATGGCACGCAAAGCGGCATTGAGATAATGTACCAGGTTGATATTTGTCGCACTATACAAAGAATCATTTTCATCGAGGATACTAACTTCGATGAGAATCTCTTCTATGCGCTGATGCCCCTGTTCGGTGATATGAACACTTTTATTCTTTTCATCAATTGAGAAATCACCTTCTTCAGGCTCTTCTTTGGTGGTCAGGCGCCCCTGTTCCAGCCGCTTGACGATATCTTTAAACTTCAGGTGCAAGTCACTGCTCTCACCGACTGAGCCCGAAATAATCAATGGCGTTCTAGCTTCATCGATCAGGATAGAATCAACTTCGTCGACGATAGCGAAATACGGTGCGCGCTGTACCTTTTCTTCTGCCGTAAAAGCCATGTTATCGCGCAGATAATCAAAACCGTATTCGTTATTTGTCCCGTAGGTAATGTCCGCTTCGTATGCCTGTTTTTTCGCCACAGGATCCATACCAGAAATACTGACTCCGGTGGTCATGCCCAGGAAATTATACAGGCGACCCATCCATTCAGCATCGCGCGCGGCCAGGTAGTCATTTACTGTAACGACATGTACACCTTTTCCGGGTAGCGCATTGAGGTATGCTGCCAGCGTTGCCACCAGTGTTTTACCTTCACCGGTTTTCATCTCTGAGATTTTACCGCTGTGTAACACCATGCCGCCTATCAGCTGCACATCAAAGTGGCGCATCCCTAATACTCTGCGGCCAGCCTCTCTTACTGCAGCAAAAGCTTCGGGCAATAACTGGTCAATGGTTTCGCCCTGCGGATTATCTTCACTCTGCAGGCGTTTACGAAACTCCTGTGTTTTGGCAGCAAGCTGTTCATCGTTGAGCACTTCAAACTCTGGCTCAAGAGCATTGATCTTATTAACTATTTTACGGTGCTTTTTAATCAGCCGCTCGTTACGGCTGCCAAATACCTTTTTAACTGCATTCAAAATCATTTTGATTCACTAAACCTGCGAGATTATTGCTTAACGATGATACGGGGGGCATCATCTGTAAATATAAAAAATACGGCGTATTATGCCTGAGAACGACCGGCAGGTCATGTACTTAACGAAAGGAGTGTTGCTCAGGATACGGCAACGATTATGCGGCTTTTCCTGAATAACTGAAGAGTATTGTTAACGCAAGGCAACAAACTTTGCCGGATTAACCTGCCTGTCATTTTTAAGTACTTCAAAATGCACATGTGGACCGGTTGACCGTCCAGTTGAACCCATGAGTGAGAGCACATGCCCTTTTTCTACACTATCACCAACTTTGACCAGTAATTTAGCATTATGACCATATCGAGTGGTATAACCATTGCCATGATTAACCTCTACCAGGTGGCCATAACCATAACGATCACCTGCCCAGGTAACAACACCGCTGGCCACAGAAACTATTTCACTGCCTTCTTTGCCAGCAAAGTCCATACCCTTATGCATCGCAAGCTTACCCGTGAATGGGTCAGTGCGCTTACCATAATATGATGAGGTCCAGCCTTTTGTTATCGGGCGGCCACGGGGTTTGGACTGGCTTCTCAGCTGACGGTTCATGATCACTTCTTCTAAAATAGCGAGCTGCTCTTCACGGCTATTGAGCTGTTTATCCAGACTTGCGATGACTTGATCAAAATCCAGACTGGCGACACCATCAGTTTCATTGGGGCCACCATAAGAAGGTGCGTCTTTAAAATTAAATTCTTTTGAATCCAGCTTGGCCACTTTAACCAGGCGCTGACCCAGGGCATTCAGGCGGATAACGTTCGCCTGCATCTTTCCCAGACGCGCAGCCAGGGCATCCAGTTCTGATTCAGCTGACTGCCGGGCTTCTTTGATCAGGGTCTTTTGTTTTGATATATCCTGCTCCAGCGCAGCCAGTTCATTAACGGCAGCCTGGGTTTTACCGTACCAGAAACCAGAACTCACCAGCAAGCCGGCAAAAAGACTTATAATAATCGAACAGGTAAGCAATTGACGGGTTCCGTCAAGCTGACAGCGAAGCGGTTTGCCTCTAAATTTTCCTACAAAAATAATATTCATATACGTGGATTCTTAGTTAACTAGCCCTTATAACAATGATAATTATAGTCAATTTGCCGAGTTTTTTAGCACAATGAAGCCAATTAATGAGCAAATTAATCCAAAATTT
>DAOVJH010000437.1 GCA_030673345.1 Pseudomonadota bacterium | reverse complement strand
GTACGAGCGGCACTGACGACCACCGCAGGTACCTGTGTTGCCGCAGTTTCAGAATGAACTGCAAAAGAGAAACCTGCTGTTGCTACAGCAGCACTGATCGATAATAATTTTTTCATAAAATCCTCCAAATAATGGAGGCAACAGGGAAAGCGCAGCCCGAAAAAGGGTGCACCATACCATGCCGCCCGCCGCGACTAATGTGTATATCTAAAACATCAGGCCGGTCTCCGGGCTTATGATGTGTACCCGGCAGAATATCCATGCCGATACGCGATCCATTCCCTTCCCACGAACAAACTTGTTCGCAGTGGTCGAACGAATCTCATCAATCACCGTTGCGGGGGCAGCGTTGGGATTATTTGTGCCCGTTCATATGAACCAGGTCAAATGCACCAACTTCCCGATTATCCTGCCCTGGAAAATTATCCAGAAGCAAGCACCTGATGTTGAAAATTTAAAACAAAACAGATATTACACGACAAATTTCGATAAGATACCCTCCCATTTGGGAGTGAACTTTTTCCAGCTGAAAAAGTCATTTAATGTTGAATAACACTGTTAGATAACAGCGCATAACAAAGACTCATAATATGTCCAACCTGAAAGCAATACTTACACTTAAACAACACGTCCAGAATCATATCATCGGACAGGAAAGACTGGTCGACCGCCTGCTCATCGCATTACTGGCAGACGGTCATCTGCTGGTTGAAGGCGCACCCGGGCTCGCTAAAACCAAGGCGATCAAAGTATTAAGTGATGGCATCGAAAGTGATTTCCACCGCATCCAGTTCACCCCGGACCTGCTGCCCGCCGACCTGACCGGCACCGAAGTCTACCGTCCGCAGGATGGATCCTTCGTGTTTCAGCAAGGCCCGCTATTTCACAACCTGGTACTGGCTGATGAGATAAACCGCGCACCCGCAAAAGTACAGTCCGCTTTACTGGAAGCCATGGCCGAACGCCAGATCACCGTTGGCAAGGTTACCTATCCCTTGCCTCAACTGTTCATGGTGATGGCCACCCAGAACCCGATCGAACAGGAAGGCACCTACCCTTTGCCCGAGGCACAGCTGGACCGCTTCCTGATGCACGTCAGTATCGGTTACCCTGAAGCTGGCGCAGAAAAACAGATACTAAAACTCGCCAGAGAAGAAGCCAGAAATATATCAGGCGATAACAACACCGCAGTCGACAAGATCAGTCAGCAGAGCATCTTTGACGCACGTAACGAGATCCTCGACATACACATGGCAGAAAATCTGGAAGAGTACCTTTTACAACTGGTGCTAGCCACTCGCGACCCGGGCGTCTACGGATCCGACCTGGCCAACTGGATGTTATATGGCGCCAGCCCACGGGCAACGATCGCACTCGACCGATGCGCCCGCGCACATGCCTGGCTGGACCAACGTGATTTTGTCAGCCCGGATGATATACAGGCGATCGCATTCGACGTATTGCGACACCGCGTAATCCTGAGTTATGAGGCAGAAGCTGATGGTGTGACACCCGACAGCTTTATCCAGGAGATCATCTCACGGGTCGCTGTTCCATAAAAGGCTGACTGTCCACAGATGAACGTAAATCGAGTAACTATGTTAGTAAGCAAATGTCATCTCGACGATAGGAGAGATCTTAAACAGTCAGCGTACAAGATCTCTCCTATCGTCGAGATGACAGCATATGATGCTTAGTCTTTATTTAGGACCATCTGCAGACAATAAACGTCATGAATAACAACACCAGAAAAGCCGAAGGCATCACCTGGATCAGCCCGCAAACGCTGATCCAGCTGCGCATGCAGGCAAGCCCATCCCTGCTGAACAGCAGTATCATCCATGCCAAACAGGGCGGCGCCTACCTGTCATCATTCAAAGGCCGCGGCATGGAGTTCGATGAATCACGCATCTATCAG
>DAOVJH010000144.1 GCA_030673345.1 Pseudomonadota bacterium | reverse complement strand
TTTGAGACAGTGATGTCAGGGTGTTTTAGTTTTAATCTATCCGACAGGTTCTCGACAACATTACTGTGTAGTGAGCTGTCTGGAGAATATACGATTAACACATGATTTTTTGGTGTATCTGTTTCATGTGCCGGTGTGTCGTCAATTGAGGTTTCAGAAGAAACGGGATGTGCAAGAAAGAAAGTCAGGGGCAATAGTATATGAATGAGCCAGCGTGCCAGCTTGCTCTGTTGCAGAACGCCTTGTTCAGTCATCTTCATAATTATTGATCTGTAAATTAAAAACTTAATCTAAAGTCTATATATGCCACGGTGTTCTGGATTGCCACAGGGGCGGTACTGCTGACCTGGTTTTTCTGGTAGTCACTGTAGTCACCAAGCAGGTTTTTTAATACCAGTGACAGGCTGCTATGTGCCTGGTTCAAATTAAAGTTCCTTGATATACGTAAATCAAGTGCATGGTAATCGTCAGTTGAAACTTCGTCTGCCTGGCTAGTGTCGGGTGCGTCAATCCATTTGAACTCGTCGACATAATAATAAGCCAGGCTAGCATTATATTTCTCGGTAAATCTTTTTGTGAGAAGAAGTGAGTAACTGTGCCGCGGTGCTGAATGTGCAATGTAATTTTCATCACTGATTATGTTGATGATAGCGCCGCTGGCGATAAGGCGTAATGAAGGATTTATACGATAATCCAGTTCGAGCTCGAGACCGTTGGTTTCACTCTGGATAGAGTTTGCGTAAATGAGTACGGTGTTGCTTGAATTGGGGTCATTAAGATCGTCAGGCACGTTATCAATAGCCGGGTCAACATCTTCTCTCAGCGTATCGATATAGTCAGTAATATGATCGTGGAAAAGCCGAGCATTAAAGAGCAGTGAAGAATTTAGAAATTCACCAAAATAAGCGATCTCACGGCTGACGATCTTTTCATTTTCTAGATCAGTATTACCGAGTATGACCTGCTCACGTAAGGTGGTGCCTATTGGCGCACCGCCAACAGTCAGATCCCGGGTATAGGCTAAATTAGCTTTTTCTTCATATATGAATGGGCTGCGAATTGCCTGGCTAATGCCGAGGCGAACTTTATGTTTTTTGTTAAATGCATGGGTAAAGGACAGTCTGGGTGACAACTCGGTATCACTAAAACTGTTGTTTTCTACCAGGCCGCCAAGGTTAATTATATTGCTCTGGTTGAGGTGCCACTCAACGTTTGCAAAAACTCGATACTGCTCGTGCTTGATTTTTTCATCGACACCAAGTGCTAGTGGTGCACGTGCATAATCGGTTTGTGCACTCAAACCCCAGACCAGCTTAAGATCCTTATCAGGGTATATGGAATGTGTGAGTTCAAGATTATGTCGCTCGGTTTTTATCTCATCACTTACATCCAGTGTGAATGTATCTGTTGGTGGAAAGCTGAGAGGATCAGAACTGTATGAATCATTTCGGTCAGACAGGTTGTAATAGTATTGCAGCTGTATGGTGTTTTCTGCATTGATCGCGCTTTCCAGTTTTATGAATTGAAAGAACCGGGTATTTTCTACGGTGCGCTCGGTTGGCAGTACAGCAGCATGGTTACGACCAGCCTGTTGCCTGTTCTCGCCATAACCGCCCTGGTAACTCAGGCTGTGGTTGTTATTGATCTGGTAATCGAGGCGGTAATCGATATTATTGCTGTTTGTATCATCAGGGTTGTCGTTGTCATTAGCACTATCGAGGCCGTCATCGTTAAACGTTGAGCCTGTGATCCGATAATCAAAATTACCGCTGCTGCCGCCATAACGGTATGTCAGGTCAGCAATGTCATGGTTGCCGACGTTTGTTCGGATATAGGAACCCTGATCTTCGGCGGCCGTGCGTGTGATTATGTTGATAGCTGCCTGAAAGCTGTTAGAACCATAGGTCGCGAGGTTAGGTCCGCGGGATACTTCGATGCGTTCGATATCATCGATATTTACCGGGATGGTTTTCCATAATATGCCACCGAGTAATGGTTCATAGATGGAGCGGCCATCGACCAGTACCTGCATCTGCCTGGAGTATTGGTCGCTATGTCCATGGTAGGTGACGACATATTTTGGTTCGTCGCCAAACTGGTTTCCGCTGAAACCAACCTGCATACCCGGGACCAGGCGCAGCACTTCGGGAATGGTTCTTGCACCGGAAGCTTCGATGGTTTCACGGTCGATAACCGAGATGCTTATAGCGGCATCTGAGACCTTCTGTTCCAGCCGATTGGCTGACAGCACAATAGGCATATCAAAAAATAACTCATCATCAGCGAAAAGTGATGTTGAGCTAAATAACAAAAGGAAACCGAGTGGGTAATTACCTAATCTGTAATTGGTTGAGATCTTAAATTTCACAATAACTATTATTTATATAAAGTGGTAAGCAGGATTTAATGTAATATATCGTCATCAGGTTACAGTAACATAATCGTCCTGTTTGATTACGAAAATTATAGCAAAATAATGAATGAAATGAAGTTCTTAACGCTTGCCGATACGATCGGGAATACACCATTGGTTCGTCTCCAGCGTCTGCTGACAGACAGTTCTAACACTATCTTGCTGAAGCTGGAAGGCAATAATCCCGCAGGTTCTGTAAAAGACCGCCCAGCATTGAATATGATAACCCAGGCGCAAAAACGAGGTGACATCAAACCGGGAGATACCTTGATCGAAGCGACCAGTGGCAACACCGGTATCGCGCTCGCAATGGCAGCAGCGGTGATGGGTTATCGGATGATACTGATCATGCCAGACAATATGAGTGAAGAGCGCCGTGCAGCGATGAAAGCGTATGGTGCCGAGTTAATATCGGTGACACAGCAACAGAGTATGGAGGGCGCACGTGACCTGGCTCTGCAGATGCAGGACGAGGGGAAAGGTATCGTACTCGACCAATTTAATAATCCTGATAACCCAGAGGCTCATTATATCAGCACGGGCCCTGAGATCTGGCGGCAAACAGACGGCAAGATAACGCACTTCGTGAGTGCCATGGGAACGACGGGAACCATCATGGGGGTGTCCCGTTACCTCAAAGAAAAGAATTCTGCTGTGCAGATCGTCGGTGTTCAACCGGAGGAAGGTTCGCGTATACCGGGTATTCGTCGTTGGCCTGAGGAATATCTGCCAGGCATTTTTGATGCTGCCAGCGTTGATATTACTCTGGATGTTAGTCAGCAGGAGGCAGAAGAAACCACCAGGTTACTGGCATCAAAAGAAGGTTTGTTCTGTGGTGTTTCGTCTGGTGGTGCCTGTGCCGCAGCGTTGAAGCTCAGTCAGCAGGTCGAAGATGCGGTTATTGTTTCTATCGTGTGTGATCGTGGTGATCGTTACCTGTCTACCGGTGTTTTTCCGGCTTAAGTATAAAACCGAAAGTCATAAATATTTACCTGCAGGTGCATGAAGATGTGTGTGTCTGTGGTCAATATAATCCTTGTTTAAAAGTTACAGTGTAAAAGAGAAATATGTCCAATAAAAGAGGAAGGCGGCGCGGCAAACGTTTACCGGAAGATCTCGTTGAAGTCGAAATTACTGCGCTATCGAACGAAGGCCGGGGTATCGCGCATGTCGATGGACGTACCGTGTTTATCGATCAGGCGTTAGTGGGGGAGCGTGTATTATTTAAATATACCCGCTTAACATCAAAAATTGCCGAAGGTCGGGCAGTAGAAATTTTGCAGGCTTCTGATCTACGTGTTGAGCCAAAATGTAGTGCATTTAAAATGTGTGGCGGCTGCAGTCTGCAGCACATGTCATCACAGGCGCAGATCGAGCTTAAACAGTCGATGCTGTTCGACCAGTTAAAACATAATAATGTAACAGCAGAAGAAGTACTGCCGCCGCTGCTGGGGCCTGAGTATGGTTATCGGCATAAGGCGCGTCTCGGTGTTCGCTATGTGCATAAAAAGGAAAAAGTCCTGGTCGGTTTTCGTGAGCGTAATTCATCATTTATTACTGAGACCACGCGATGCGAAGTACTGCACCCATCGGTTGGTGAGATAATCGATGAGCTTGCACATTGTATCAATCAGCTGGAAGCCAAACGCAGCATCCCGCAGATCGAGGTTGCAGTGGGAGATAACCAGACCGTACTGGTATTTCGGCACCTTGAAGCACTGTCAGATGATGACAGGGCAAAGTTGTCGGAATTTTGCGAATCAAAATCACTGGTCTGCTACCTGCAGGCTGGAAAGCCGGATGACCTGGAACTGCTGACACCACAGCAGGCAGAAACACTTTATTATAATCTGTCACCAGGAACCGGGCGTGATGACGACTCGGCGATCAAGATCGAATTTCAGCCTTCAGATTTCACCCAGGTTAACCCTGAGATAAACCAGCACATGGTCGCTAATGCGGTCGAGTATCTCGACCTGAAAGAGACAGACACCGTGCTCGATCTGTTCAGCGGTCTGGGTAATTTTTCACTGGCGATGGCGAGACACTGTCAGCAGGTTACAGCCGTCGAAGGTTCGCTGGTGATGGTTAAAAAAGCGCGGGATAATGCTTCGCTGAATAATATCTCCAATGCAGAATTCATCTTTGCTGATCTGTACAGTGATGAAGCGTTAAGCGCGCCATGGCTCAAACAGCAATACGATAAAATTTTACTTGATCCGCCACGTTCAGGCGCCGCAGAGATCTTGCCTTCACTGAAAAAGATCAAGGCGTCGATCATCGTTTATGTTTCCTGTCATCCGGCAACCTTAGCGCGCGATGCGGCTGTGCTGGTTAATGATTTAGGTTATAAATTAAAGCAGGCGGGGATAATGAACATGTTTCCGCATACCGGGCATGTGGAATCGATTGCGGTGTTTGTGAAATAATAAATTAGTACAGAGGGTCCGCTGTTGAGCCAAAGAAGACATAAGTGTTCAATATTCCCCCTCTCCCTCTGGGAGAGGGCTGGGGTGAGGGCGTCGCTGAAAACACCCTCATCCTAACCTTCTCCCAGGGGGAGAAGGGACTTAAAGCCAGTGTCCGCTGCTGGC
>DAOVJH010000187.1 GCA_030673345.1 Pseudomonadota bacterium | reverse complement strand
GATAAACTGTGCCGCGCCCTTGATACTGTGTATCGGACGGAATATTTCATTCATCAGCTCGGTGCTTTCCGGATCTGCTACCAGCTTCAATAGCAGCGTCTCCATCTCCTCGAGATGCTCAGAAGCCTCTATCAGGTAATCTGGAAGCAAACTTAAATCTATGTCTGTCATCTTATTTTCCCAATCTAACGATACCAGTCACGATATAAACGCTTTCAATCCTGGATATAGTTATCATTATCTTTTTATTAACTCGACCAGCACGATCAAGCTACCCCTCACTTATTAAAACCAGAAGCCCTTAAAAACTATGGAAAAAATCATGGTTTTACAGTACTCGCTTTATTATTCGATTTTACTAATCAACAGTTTTATCTCATCGGTATGATGTTTCTTAGCCATACCAATGCCGCCAACATCAGCAGCCATCTCTTTATATTTTTCATCATCGAGATTTGACAAAAACAGTATCTTTGCCTGATCGTCAAACTTCAGAATTTCCTGTGCAGCGGTGAAGCCATCCATGCCTCTCATCGTTATGTCCATAGTCACAAGATCAGGACTTAATTCCTTATACATCTCTAATGCATCATAGCCATTACTGGCTTCACCTATGATGTCGCAACCTGTTGCACACAGCGTTTTTGTTATTAACTTGCGCATCATCGATGAATCATCAACTATCAATACCTGTTTATGCATATCTCAATCTACCTGTGCAATACTTACTCAATATAATCATTAGGCGCTGGCTGCCTGTGCCACATCGCTGGTATCAGTAGCTTTCAGCTGCTTGATCTCATTAGCCAGTAAGATGCTGTCAAAATTAAGCAGGATCATTAAACGCTTTTCACCAACTTCGCAAACACCGCGTATATATTGACTCTCAAGCCCTGCCAGTACGATCTCAGGCGCTGGTTCGATATCGTCCTCGTCGATTTTCAGAACCTCATCGACCCTGTCGACCACGAACCCGGTCACGCTGCCTTCGACTTCCAGGATAAGAACCCAGTTTTTATCCTGCACTGCCTCGGTAAAGAGATTCAGCCTTTTGCGCAGATCGATTACCGGAATAATGTCGCCACGCAGGTTAATAACGCCTTCTACAAATTCTGGTGAGTTTGGTACCGCAGTGATAGGTGCAGATCGGATAATCTCTCTAACCATGAGAATATCTACACCGAATATCTCTCTGCCGACTTCGAAACCAACCAGCTGCATCAAGCCTTCGTTTTCTAGTTCTTCTTCTGTGTCTGTTGTGAATACATCAACCATGTTATGTCTCCCCTGATCGCCCAGGTATGATTAAGCCAGATAATTCAAAATTAAATATTGTCCGGCACCCTTTAACAGGTGTGCCGGAATCAATAATCGATTAGCCAACTTTGAACTGGTTAACTTCCTCAGTAAGATTTTTCGCTTTCTGCTGAAGGCCCTCAGTAATGTTCACAACTTCCGCTGCACCCTCTGCCGTCTGCTTGGCCGAGTTCGCAGATTCACGCGCGATTTTCATGATCGCTTCAGAACGTGCTTTCTGTGTCTCAGTCATACCGGTCATGTCATCGGTACGTTTTACGATACCCAGCATCTGCTCACTAACCTCAGCAGCACCCTTATCGGCATCGCTAACCAGACTATTAATGTTTGCTGCCATATCCTGCAGTTTAGTCAGTGCATCCTCCGCACCCTTACGACGTACACCCTGCTCACCCGCCATGTTACCAATCTGCACCGCCAGCTCGTTAAGTTCGGACATCATGCTCTGAACCACCTTACTGTTCTCGGTGAGCGTTTCAGCCGTTTCACCAATCTTGGCAATCGCCTTCATGTTGGCGTTACCGCCTTCATCAATCTTGGCAAGAGAAGTCTGTGACTGCTCGGTCAATCGACCACCCTCATCTACACGTGAGGTAGAGTCTTTGATTAACTGGGTGATTTCTGATGCCGCTTCAGAGGAACGTTGAGCAAGTTTACCCACCTCATCCGCTACCACCGCGAAACCTTTACCATGAGTACCGGCACGAGCCGCCTCAATCGCCGCGTTCAACGCCAGCAGGTTGGTCTGTTCTGCGATCTCGGTAATTACGCCGATGATCTCAGAGATCTGTTCGGAAGATTCAGCAATCGCCTTCATACCTTCCACCGTTGCTTCTACCGAACGGCTACCTTCCTGCGCTGCATCCATCGATGCTTTACCGAATTCTGTTGCTTCGTTTACCGCCTGGTGCATCTCGTCCACCGCGGACGTCATCTCATCCACAGAACCCGTTACCTTGTTTACCATTTCCCCCTGTTCTTCAGAGGTTGCCACTACCTTGGCACCGGTCGCACCCATCTCCTGAATACGTTCCATGGTGGTCGCCACTTCCTGGTTCTGTTCACCTGCTGAAGAAGCCACCTTGTTCATCTGTTCCTGCATGCCTGTCATGGTTTCACCAGCATCGTTCGCTGCCACCTGCTGCTCACTCGACGCGGCAGATACTTCACCCGCTGTACCACCCATCTCGGTGATTACCTTCTCTGACATCTGCGCACGTTTAAGCTCACCCTGCGCACGCTCCCTGTTGGAACTGGCACGATTCGCCATATCCACAGAACTGGTGTTTACATCGTTCGCGATGTTACCCACCAGGTTGAATGCATTTCGGATCTGATCGATCATGGCGTTAAATGCTGTTGACATCTCGCCGATCTCATCTTTACCGTGTACCTCTACCGAAAGGGTAAGGTCGCGGTTGTCCGCAATGGTTTTAATGGTTTCTGACATGCGAAGGATCGGGCCGGCAATAATACGGGTAAATACGATAGTCATGACTATTGTAAACAACAGACCAAATACCAGTAAGGCCCACTCAATTTTCGCTGTATTATCAACGTGCTCTACCACTAACTGTGCATCTGCTTCCAGCAACGCTGCCTGGTCTTCTACCATGAGCGTGAGTATCTTATTAATTTTCCGAGCCTCTGGTGCAGCCTTGGTCGCCAGCCAGTAGTTGGCCATGTTCCATTGTTCACTGCCCCTGATCTCAAACATCTTCGGTGGATATTCCTGGAACTCTGCACGGACACGTTTGAATGTATTAAAAGCTTCTTTTTGCTCTGCACTCAGGTGTGCATAATTATTTGAAAGATCTTTAAAACGTTTGGTATTTTTAGCCCATAAGCTGTCATATTGTTTGGCGAATTTTGCCTCACCGGAGAGCAGGTAAGCACGAATCGCCGCCAGACCCAGACCGGTAGTACCACGAACGTCAGCCATCATATACAGGATGGCTTTACGTGTTTCATCAGAACCCTGCCTCGCCTCGAGGTCAATCAGGCGGGTAATCAGTTCAACCATCTGTGCAGCACGTGGCGCCGCATCGTTGAACAGGATCTTAAGCGCAGGCTCTTCATCAATGGTCTGTGCGATATCCTCAATTTCTACCTGGTACTTCCTGAATTTTTCGATACTGCCTTTAACTTCTGCCAGACGTTTAATGTTTTCCGGATTGGTCCAGCTTTTAGACTTCTCATTCAAAACAGCCATTGATGGATCAATCCACTCACTCCACGCCTCACTTCTAGCGTCCTTAAATTGCGTATTACCAAGAAGCATCCAACCACGAAGACCCGCTAGCGACTCCTGCATACCCAGAAGCATAGACAAACTGGCCTTCTCTGTTGGTACACGAAGATGGATCATGCGGTCAGTTAATTGTTTCTCTTCTTCACCCTGAACAATAGCGATCGAAATAGACACCACCAGTAACACTGCCATCACGCCGAAGCCCATACCGATCTTCACCGGCAACTTTATATCGGCAAAAAAATTGCCCTTTGTATTATTAGCCACTTTACTAATCCCCCTTTCCTAAATAGGTAAGAAATTATTGTTAATTAAAATCATACAGCTCTCACATTCATAGTCTTTCAGAGCTGCCCCTATTGAAAGGGATTCGTTGTAACCCGGTTTTTCATCATTTAATTCACCAGCTAACCGCACCTGCTGATGACGAAAATTCTTTTCAAGCATTATTCATTTCAGGTAATTCATTAATCGTTGTTGATATATCAATATCCGAAACAATATAATTAGGTGAACACACCTGTAGCGCTGCCCGTGACATGTCGTCTGCTAAACAGCTTTTTGGTTCTTGAACGATGGACACACCATGCCTGCGTTCGATTTCTTCCAGACCTTCACTGCCATCGACACCTTCTCCCGATAGCACGACACCGACAGAATTTGAACCCATTACTTCTGCTACTGAAAACATCAATCTATCGACCGAACCTTTGCGTGATGCAAAAGGCGCCTCGCTTATATGCAGCACCAGGTCT
>DAOVJH010000157.1 GCA_030673345.1 Pseudomonadota bacterium | reverse complement strand
CCCAGGGTTTACGTTTTAACGCCGGTGAAAATATCGTCATCCCTGCCGAAGAGTTCCCTTCTAACAGAGTTGTCTGGCAGGCACTCGAAGCCGATGGTGTCACGGTACGCCTGGTACCCGTGCAGGATATCGATGACCCTGAACAGGTACTGATCGACGCCATGGATAAAGATACCCGGCTTTTAAGCTGCAGCTCTGTGCAATATGCTCGAGGCCTGCGCCTTGATCTGAATATTATCGGCCAGGCATGCAAACAGAACGATACGCTGTTCTGCGTCGATGCCATCCAGTCACTCGGCGCAATAGCATTTGATGCCCCCGCATGTCATGCCGACTTCGTGGTTGCTGATGGCCACAAATGGATGTGCGGACCCGAAGGTACGGCCCTGTTTTATTGTCGAGAAGAAATCCAGCCAAAGTTGCGGCTTCGCCAATACGGCTGGCATATGCTGAAAGATGCATTTGATTTTGGCCACCAGCATTCGCAGATACAGATTGCGGAGAACGCTCAACGCTTCGAAAGCGGCAGTCCGAATATGATGGGGATAAGCGCACTCAATGCTTCTCTCGGTCTGCTGCTGGATGTCGGTATCAACAATATCCAGGCGCAGGTTATCGAGAACTCACACTATCTATTTGATGAACTTGGCACGCTTTCGGATATAACGATATTGACGCCGACCGGTCATGGACGTTATGCGGGTATCGTTACCTTTCAGAAACAGTCCGTCGATAATGTGAAACTGTACCAGCACCTGCAGGACAATAACGTTATCTGCGCTTATCGCGGTGACGGCATCCGTTTTTCTCCGCATTTTCATACGACGACACATGACATGGATATAGCACTGAAACTGGTTCGTAATTTTGTCGAGTAGTTAAACAACTGGCATCTGTCGTCATGCCAGCGTGATCCTGGCCGGTATCCACTGCTTACGGATGCATTCAACTGAAAGTCACTACTCGCTGACAGGTGGGTTCCGGCCTTCGCCGGAATGACGGATTGATGAGACTACGGCGATAGATGCGCTTCAAAACCAGTTGAACCGAAAACACGATATTCTGTCTCAATACTATCTGTAGTGGTATATTTGAACTAGACTTGTTTTGTATAAAGGACTGAATCTCGTGCAGATAACCATTAGTTACAACAGTGGCAGATGTCAGTTGTTCAAATAGTTTATTAAATGCAACGATAACTTACTCACGGAGCTTTTATGTTTCGTCTTACTAGATTTAAAGATTATCTGTGGGACAAATTTGTAAAATGGCTTACCTATGAGTCTCCCCACCATAAGACGCCTCTGACCAGTTTTGAGCGTTTACGTTATGAACTGCGCCCAGGTGATGTACTGCTGGTCGAAGGCCGTTCGAATGTCGCTGAGATCATAAAGTCCATCACCCAGAGCATGTGGACGCACTCTTTCTTTTATATCGGCCGCCTGCATGATATCGACGACCCGATGCTGCGTGACCATATCCAGAAATACAGACATTGCAGTCCTGATGAACAGCTGATCATCGAAGCCATCCTGGGTGAAGGTATCGTGGTAAATTCGATCGAAGATTACGAAGGTGAACACCTGCGCATCTGCCGGCCACGCGGTATAACTCGCGCCGACTCTCAAGCCGTACTCGCGTACGCGATAAAAGAACTGGGTAAAGACTACAATGTCCGTCAGATCATGGACCTTGCGCGGTTCATGTTTCCTTACTGGTTTTTACCAAAGCGCTGGCGTTCGTCATTGTTTGAACATAACCCCGGCAGGCCGACCAAAACCGTCTGTTCCACCATGATGGCAGAAGCCTTTGCCAAGGTACGGTTCCCCATCATTCCCGTGATACATCAGGACGAAGACGGCAAGCTAAAACTGATACGCGGCAACTCAAAACTCATGACACCACGTGATTTTGACCACTCGCCCTATTTTGATGTAATCAAATATCCCATCATCGATTTTGATGAACTCGGTATCTACCGTAAATTACCCTGGGACCAGACCAGTGTTCACTGTAATACCATCGGCGACTGCTTTTACTCTGACCCTGACGAGGCAGACCAGCTAATCCCTATCGAGTCAGCCAATACCATCAAAAACCATGGCCGCGGACACCAGCAAAACAAATCTGATGATAATAATCCTGAAATCGAGGAAAAAAAGGACAATAAAAAAGCAGCAAATTAGGTTGCATTAAGCAACTAATTGGGCTCATAATGCTATCATAGGTTGCAAGAAGCAACTTTTGTTGGACTGAAATGTCTACACGCATAATATAAACAAAAAAAGCAGGCACTGAACATGATGTGGATTGGCTTGGTTATTTCAGTAATTCTGGTATCGGCGTATTTACGTTTACCGCTGATTTTATGGTCTCTGTTACTTGCTGTCGGTTTAGCGGGCTATCAGCTCTTCACCGAAGCCGATGCTTCTCAGATGTCCCTGCTCTGGATCGTTTACGCCGCGATCATCCTGCCGCTTAACCTGAAACCCGTACGCCGCAATCTCATCAGCCGCGGCATCTACACGGCGATGAAAAAGATCATGCCGACCATCTCGCAGACTGAACAGGAGGCTCTCGATGCCGGCGATGTCTGGTGGGAAGCCGAATTGTTTAGCGGCAAACCCGACCTGGGCTTTCTGCAGAACCTGCCAAAGCCCGAACTGAGCGATGAAGAACAGGCCTTTCTGGATGGTCCGGTAGAAGAATTCTGCAAGATGCTGGACGACTGGCAGATAACCCATGTCGACTATGATCTGACGCCTGAGGCCTGGCAGTTTGCCAAGGATAATGGATTCTTCTCACTGATCATTCCGAAACAATACGGTGGTCTTGATTATTCAGCCTACTGTCATTCACAGGTGGTGATGAAGATTGGCAGCCGCAGCGGCAGCGCTGGGGTTACCGTGATGGTGCCTAACTCTCTGGGTCCCGGCAAACTGCTGATGACCTACGGTACAGACGAACAGAAAGACTACTACCTGCCACGGCTTGCCAAAGGTATCGAGATTCCCTGCTTCGGCCTGACTGGACCCGATGCGGGCAGTGATGCCGGTGCCATGCCCGATACCGGTATAGTCTGTTACGGCAGTTATGAAGGTGAAGATAATGTTCTGGGTATCCGCCTCAACTTTGCAAAACGGTATATAACACTGGCACCGGTTGCCACATTACTCGGCATCGCATTTAAACTATACGACCCTGAACACCTGCTGAGTGAAGAAGAAGACCGCGGCATCACCCTGGCACTGATCAAACGTGACACAGAAGGTGTCGATGTCGGTAAACGCCACTTCCCCGCAAACCACGCATTCATGAACGGCCCTGTACGTGGTAAAGATGTCTTTATTCCGCTGGAGTCGATCATCGGCGGTGCGGATTATGTCGGTAAAGGCTGGGCGATGCTGATGGAATGTCTCGGTGATGGCCGCGCCATCTCACTGCCGGCACTTGGCACGGCGGCCGGTAAAATGGGTTCAAAATATACCGGTGCCTATGCACGCATCCGTCAACAGTTTCATACCCCGATCGGCCATTTCGAAGGCGTAGAAGAAGCACTGACAGAAATTGCCGGTCAGGCTTATGCCATGGATGCCGCCCGATCATTGGTCACCGTGGCACTGGACAGCGGAGCAGTGCCCTCGGTAGTCTCTGCCATCGTAAAATTACAGGTGATGGAACGTATGCGTGATGTGATCAATCACGCCATGGATATCCATGGCGGTCACGGCATCTGTATGGGACCGCATAATCACCTGGCACGACCTTACCAGTTGATCCCGGTCGGTATCACGGTCGAAGGTGCCAACATACTGACACGCACCATGATCATCTTTGGTCAGGGTGCGATGCGCAGCCACCCCTACCTGTTAAAAGAAGTTCAGGCGGTACATAACAAAGACCATAACCAGGGCGTTAAAGATTTTGATAATGCTTTCTTTGCCCACATGGGGTTCATCATCAGCAACATCGTGCGCTCATTCTGGTTCGGCATCAGTTTTGCGAAGCTCGTCAGCACACCCGGTGATAGCGATACCAGCCGATATTATCAGCAGCTGGTAAAAATGAGTTCGGCATTTGCCCTGCTGGCTGACGTCTGTGTCGGCGTACTGGGCGGCTCTCTGAAACGCCGTGAAAAGATCTCTGGTCGGCTGGCCGATGCACTCTCGAACCTGTACGTGATGAGTGCAGCGCTAAAGCATTATGAGAACCAGGGCAGCCATAGAGAAGACCTCGTGTTGCTTAAATGGGTCTGTCAGGATTCATTGTTTAATATCCAGACAGCACTGAAAGGCATCATGAAAAATTTACCGGTTCCTGTCATCGGCACGGTGTGTAACTTCATCATCTTCCCATTTACCAAACCCTACCAGCGTCCGAGTGATAAATTAGGACACAAGGTTGCAAGGCTAACACTTTCACCCAGCGTGACACTGGACCGTCTGAGCAACGGCATCTTCAACAGCGATGATAAAAGCGAAGCGACCGGTCGCTTAACACATGCCTATAACCTCGTACTCAGAACGGATGAACTACAGCATAAATTACGAGATGCATACAAACAGGGACGTCTGAGCAGCCGTGATACGAATGCTTACCTTGAAGCAAAAGAAAAAAATATCATCAGTGACGTCGAATACAAACTGTTGATGGAAACAGAAGAAGCGATTCAGAATGCAATCAAGGTCGATGAATTTTCATTTAGCGACTGGAAGATTGAAACGCCTTAGTTTAATTTACACCTCGTTCCAGTAGAGGGACGAGAAAAAATGTAGGTGCGAATTCATTCGCACAGCGGTGTCAATGTATGAGCGCATCGTGCGAAT
>DAOVJH010000277.1 GCA_030673345.1 Pseudomonadota bacterium | reverse complement strand
CAACTGAAAAAAGTAATGGTCGCTAAGAAGTGCCCTGACTTCAAACTTAAATAAAAGCTGGAAGTAAATCTCCCGATGACTCTTGAAAAAGCACATGAACTGATTGCTATGCACTCCGGTCTCGGCAGTGGCTACAACCGAAACGCCGCGAGGATGGTATTAGGTGAAGTCATGCGTGACCATGGACAGGCAGCAGTTGATGCGCTGATTCGAGAATATGATCTGGAAAGACAGTGGGAAATAAAACCCGGCACGAAGTTCGAAAGTGCTTTTAAAAGTTAAATAAAAAATGCCTGTTCTGCTTAATCGCAACAGGCATTTTTTTTCATATAAACAAATAGCAATAAAGAGAACGATTATGAAACTGATACTACTAGGCGGTCCTGGTGCTGGCAAAGGCACACAGGCAGGTTACATCACAAAAAAATACGACATCCCTCAGATCTCAACAGGCGACATGTTACGCGCAGCCGTAAAAGCGGGCACACCGATGGGCCTTGAAGCGAAGAAGGTAATGGATGCCGGCGGTCTGGTAACAGACGAAATTATCCTCGGCCTGGTAAAAGACCGTATTGCTGAAGATGACTGTAAAAATGGCTTCTTATTTGATGGTTTCCCACGCACCCTGCCCCAGGCTGACGCATTAAAAGCTCAGGGCGTTGAAATCGACGGCGTCGTAGAAATCGATGTTGATGATGCTGAAATCGTCAAACGCATGTCTGGCCGCCGTGTACACCTCGCATCAGGCCGTACGTACCACATTGTATTCAATCCACCTAAAGTGGAGGGTAAAGACGATGAAACCGGTGAAGACCTGATCCAGAGAGACGATGATCAGGAAGATACTGTTAAGAAAAGACTTGATGTATATCATGACCAGACTGAACCGCTTATCGCATACTACACCGATTGGTCAAAGTCAGGCGAAGCAAACACACCAAAATATCACCACATTGCCGGTATCGGCGGTGTTGAGGATATTCGAGATGCAATATTTGCCGCGTTAGATGCTTAAAAATTAATACCGTATGAGCGGACTGCTTTAACAGTGCCTGTGTTCAACGATGAGCCTTCAAGGCTCCTATCACGGAACACTGCAATTACTAAAGCAGTCCGCTCCTACAATCGATTTATAACTTTTATAAGGAGACTTAATAATGTCTACTGAAATACTAATTGCCCTCGCATGTTCCCTGCTCGGAATAGGTTATGGCATATTCACAACTTTCAACGTACTTGCAAAACCGATGGGTAATGAAGAGATGGTACGTATACAAGGCGCCATCCAGGAAGGCGCTCAGGCTTATTTGAAACGCCAGTACACAGCGATCGGCATGGTCGGCGTGGTGGTCTTTCTTGTCATCATGTTTGCACTGAATGCAACCACCGCTGTCGGTTTTGCCATTGGCGCAATATTCTCCGGCCTGGCTGGCTTTATCGGCATGAACGTGTCTGTACGTTCTAACTCACGTACTGCAGAAGCTGCACGTGATGGTATTGCTCCAGCACTAGACATCGCGTTCAAAGGCGGTGCTATCACCGGTATGCTAGTTGTTGGTCTTGCCCTGCTGGGTGTGGCTGGCTACTACGGCATATTGATGGTGATGGGTTTTGAAATGGAAGCCGCGCTACATTCCATGGTTGGTCTGGCTTTTGGTGGCTCACTGATCTCAATCTTTGCTCGTTTAGGCGGCGGTATCTTCACTAAAGGTGCAGACGTTGGCGCAGACATCGTAGGTAAAGTTGAAGCCGGTATTCCTGAGGATGACATACGTAACCCTGCTGTTATCGCTGATAACGTTGGTGACAATGTAGGTGACTGCGCAGGTATGGCTGCAGATTTATTCGAAACATATGCCGTAACGCTAGTAGCAACCATGTTATTGGGCGCTCTGTTACTTAAAGATGCAGGCGATCTGGCTGTTACCTACCCGTTGATGCTGGGTGGTATCTCAATTATCACATCGATCATCGGTACATTCTTTGTGAAAACAAAAGATGGCGCCAAGATCATGAACGCGCTTTACAAAGGTACAGCTATTTCAGCTATTCTTTCAGCTATCGCTTTCTACTTCGTCACCATGAACATGATGTCGGGCCTTGAAGGTTATTCAGCAATGAATTTATTCTATGCTTCACTGATCGGCCTTGCTCTAACCATGGCGATGATCGTGATCACTGAGTATTATACTGCGACTGAATACGCGCCTGTTAAACGTATCGCTGCAGCATCACTGACTGGAGATGGTACTAACGTTATCGCCGGTCTGGGTGTTTCAATGAAATCAACAGCTGCACCTGTCATTGTTATTTGCGCTTCTATCTGGGGCGCTTATGAGCTTGCTGGTCTATATGGAATCGCAATTGCCGCTACAGCTATGCTGTCTATGACAGGCATTATTGTTGCCTTAGATGCCTATGGTCCAATTACTGATAATGCGGGTGGCATTGCAGAGATGGCTGAACTGCCTGAGGACGTTCGCGTTACAACCGACGCACTTGACGCAGTTGGTAATACTACAAAAGCGGTAACTAAAGGTTATGCAATTGGTTCTGCAGGTTTAGCAACACTGGTATTATTTGCTGATTACACCAACACGTTGGATGCAGCTGGTAAAGTAGCAAGCTTTGACCTATCCAATCACATGGTCATCATCGGTTTGTTTATTGGTGGTTTGATTCCCTACCTTTTTGGTGCAATGGCGATGGAAGCCGTAGGTCGTGCTGCCGGTAGTGTCGTTAATGAAGTCCGTCGTCAGTTTAAAGAAATGCCAGGTATCATGGATAAAACCCAAAAGCCTGATTATTCAACAGCGGTGGACATGCTAACAAAAGCTGCAATCAAGGAAATGATGATTCCTTCATTATTACCTATTGCTGCACCTATCATTGTTGGTTTAACACTGGGCGCAGAAGCATTAGGCGGTATGTTAATTGGTACTATCGTTACTGGTATATTTGTCGCTATCTCAATGACTACCGGTGGTGGAGCATGGGATAACGCTAAGAAATACATCGAAGATGGTAATCACGGTGGTAAAGGTTCTGATGCACATAAAGCAGCAGTTACCGGTGACACCGTAGGCGACCCGTACAAAGATACAGCGGGTCCTGCGATCAATCCACTGATCAAGATCATCAACATCGTTGCTCTGATGATGATACCACTGCTTTAATAGCAGTGGCTGCATCGTAACGTTTTAACGTTACACACTAAAAAGCCGAACCATCATGGTTCGGCTTTTTTATTTCCTATTCAGATAATCGATAACATCAGCATCATAAACTATTTTCACCCTTGTTCTTAATACGCTGCTCTTTGTAGTAATTGATCAAACCATTGGTAGAGCT
>DAOVJH010000151.1 GCA_030673345.1 Pseudomonadota bacterium | reverse complement strand
AATGGGTATGGCGGGGTTAAACATAATAATTAAAACGGGGCTGGTTTCATTACTGGCTATGTCGTGTCTGGTAACCAGTTCATCCTGGGCCGAGGAAAAGAGTAGTGGCCACCCTGGCACGCCTGAATCAGAAATGCGTTATAAGGGCGCACCCATTCCCATCGATCCAAGTGAAGCTAAGGAAACAGTCTCTCCAAAAGCACCTCCAGTATCACCAAAAGAATTCGCTCGCGCCAAGCAGATATTTTTTGAGCGTTGCGCTGGCTGCCACGGCGTTTTACGAAAAGGCGCCACCGGCAAACCTCTTACACCGGACATCACACTCACCAGGGGTACCGTTTACCTGAAAACATTTATCAGTTACGGTTCTCCAGGCGGTATGCCAAATTTCGGTTCTTCAGGCACGCTTGCAGATGCCGATGTCGATCTGATGGCTCGCTTTCTTCAGCATGAGCCGCCTATGCCTCCAGAGTTCGGCATGAAAGAGATGAAAGAAACATGGAAGGTTCTGATCCCGCCAAACAAGCGCCCTAAAAAGCAGATGAACAATTATGATCTCGAAAATTTATTCTCAGTCACGCTGCGTGATGATGGCAAGATTGCGCTCATCGAAGGGGATAGCAAAAAAATAGTCGAAGTGATCGAAACCGGTTACGCGGTACATATCTCACGCATGTCAGAGTCAGGCCGCTACCTGTTTGTTATCGGCCGTGATGCCAAGATTAATCTTATCGATCTGTGGATGAAACATCCCACCAACGTTGCCACCATCAAGGTAGGCATGGAAGCGCGTTCGGTAGAGACTTCCAAGTACAAAGGTTATGAAGATAAATATGCAATTGCAGGAAGTTACTGGCCACCGCAATTTGTCATCATGGACGGCGATACGCTGGAGCCGAAAAAAATCGTCAGCACACGTGGCATGACGGTAGATACCCAGGAATATCACCCCGAGCCTCGTGTGGCAGCCATCGTGGCATCGCATGAACATCCGGAGTTTATTATTAACGTCAAGGAAACCGGTAAGATCCTCATGGTGAACTACGAAAACCTTGATGACCTTAAGATAACGTCTATCGATGCAGCACGTTACTTGCATGACGGTGGCTGGGATTCAACTCGGCGCTATTTCATGTCGGCGGCCAACAAATCTAACAAGATTGCTGTCGTGGATTCAAAAGAGGATAAGCTGGTTAAACTGGTTGATGTCGGCCAGATTCCTCACCCGGGACGAGGCGCAAACTTTGTTGATCCCAAATTTGGACCTGTCTGGGCCACCAGTCACCTTGGTGATCAGACAATTTCACTGATTGGTACCGATCCTGTCAAACACAAGAAAAATGCCTGGAAGGTCGTACGCACTTTAGATGGTGCTGGCGGCGGTTCACTGTTTATAAAAACCCATCCCAGGTCGAACAATCTTTGGGTCGACACCACGCTCAACCCTGATGAATCCAATAGCCAGTCAATTACAGTCTTCGATTTGAAAAATCTGGATAAAGGATTTGTAAAATTGCCGATCGCCGAGTGGTCTGGTCTGGGAGAAGGTCCAAAACGTGTGGTCCAGCCTGAGTACAATAAAGCAGGCGACGAGGTATGGTTCTCGGTATGGAGTGGTGCAAAACAGGAGTCAGCCATCGTGGTCGTGGACGACAAAACCCGCAAGCTGAAAAAGGTGATCAAAGACAAACGCCTTATCACGCCAACAGGTAAATTCAACGTCTACAATACCATGCACGACGTTTACTAAAATAGTCAAATGGAAGCGTCATCTCGACGCAAGGAGAGATCTTTTACAGTGGTGTGTAAGATCTCTCCTTGCGTCGAGATGACAGTTTAAGGTGAGGTATATTTAGTTCTTTTTGACTTCACCCCATGAAAACTGTTACAAGTATTTCATGATGTATAAAGAGTTGCTCAGTGCGGTTGCAATCGCACATACCTTCAGAGCCTTTTACCCCTACTATCCGTTCGATACAAAAAGGAGAGACAAAGCCGCATGTTTTTTCATGGGTGATATGGAGATCAGTAACCTTTGTTGTTTTTCTGGCTCAACTCGCTGGTAAAGACGGCGCCGGAGCATGGCCGATCGGCGTTTCAGGTAATATCACTATATACGTTGCATTGCTAGCGTATATGAAAAAATCGGATATAACGATCACCAGAACAGACTGGTTGTTTTTTATAACAGCGATGACGTCTCTGCCGTTATGGTATCTCACCTCTGATCCGTTATCGGCGGTGGTTATACTGACAACTGTAGATGTGTTTGGTTTTGTGCCAACTTTCAGGAAGGCATACGTTCATCCTTTTGAAGAGAAATTAACATTTTTTGTATTGATGGCGGTGCGTAACTTTATTTCTATTATGGCATTGGCACATTATTCATTAACTACAGTTTTATTCCCTGCCATTACTGCTATCGTATGCTTGATGTTTATCATCATGGTGATGTATCGGCGATCTTTAAATAAATAGATAAACAGGGCAGGTTGGATAATTGATTGAGTCTGTTAATTAGCCATAGCGGACATCACCATCGATATTCCCCCTCTCCCTCTGGGAGAGGCCTGGGGTGAGGGTATCGACAAAAAACACCCTCATCCTAACCTTCTCCCAAAGGGAGAAGGGACTAAAAACGATGTCCGCTTCTGGCCGTCTTGAGACATTTAATGACTGGTGCCTTCCAGATACCGCGTTTTGTTAAACACATTATATTTACCCGATGGTTTGTTCATCGGCAGGCGTTTTATCTCTTTCAGTGTTTCTGCGTCGTATATGATCACCGCACCATCTGGATCCCAGATGCTGAGCAGGGCGTATTTACCGTCACGGGTGAACTCGACGTGAGCCGCTGTTTTTCCCGGTGCCGGGCGCAGGGTCTTGACGATTTCCAGAGTGCGTTTGTCGATCACGTGCATGGCATCTTTGTTTGGTCCAAAAAATACATCGACCCAGGCATAGTTAGTGTTCTTATGGCTACGCATGAAGAAGCCGGGGCCCAGTGTCTCGATGCTTTTTATGGTCTTCCATGTCTCCATGTCGATGACGCTGACATCACCTTTTTTCAGGTTGGGTGTTGCCAGTACGGTCCTGCCTTTGTATTCAAAAGTAATGCCTGAACCGAGGTGCGGCATGCCGGGTAGTTCCAGATCGGGTACGATGACACGGCCTATATCCATATCGACTACCTGGCCCTTGCCTTCACGGGAGGCGCCGATCAGAGAGATATATTCCTGATCGAAAAAGAAATCATCAAGGTAATCATTAACCGTTATTCGCCGAACAGGGAAGGGGTCGGCTTTGCGGTTTTCGCCGGAGTCGGGATTGTAGTCATGTACCCAACCGTCAAAACCGATGGGTGGTTCATCTCCGTAATAGATCTCCCATAACTCGGGGATATCTTTGAGTGCTGCGACAAAACTGTTGCGTGGCGGAGCAGTGTAAACCGCGCTGACACGGGATGTTTTACCGGCACTATCTTTTACATCATAGAGTTTTATCGGGCTGAGATCTTTCGCGTCTAACAGCACCAGTGTGTGCGGCAGGTAATTGGCGATCATCACATAACGACCATCGGCGGATACTGCCTGGTTACGGGTATTGATACCGGCGCGGACTTCAGCGACCAGCTTCAGGTTATAGATATCATATTTGCTGATCCAGCCATCGCGTGAGGCAAAATAAACAAAGCGGCCATCGGGTGAATATTTGGGGCCGCCGTGCAGGGCGAAACGTGATTTGAAGCGATGGATGGGTTCGAGTTTGTCGCCATCGAGCAGGGTGACGTGGTGATCACCCAGTTCTACCACCAGGAACATGTTGAGCAGATCGGCTACTTCAAAAACCGGTTTGTTGGGCAGGTCTTCTTCTTTGTTATGGATGATCTGACTGGCTCTTATTTCATCCATGCCCCATACCGGTGTTTCTTTTAATGGTGTGTATACATATTCAACTAATGACTGAATCTGTTCGTCGTTTAGTTTTTCTTTGAAACCGGGCATCTGCGTTGCAACGCGGCCGTTTTTGATGACTTCGATGGCCGCTTTTTTGCGCAGGCGTTTCAGGTTTTCTGGCAGTAATGCCGGGCCCATGCCGCCGAGCCGTTCTGTATTATGGCATTCGGCACAGTTGTCTTTGTATAGTTTTTCAGTCGTGTCGCCAAACGTTTTCTTTGGCATTAAAAAGAACACGAGTGCCACTACGGCAATAATCAGTGCGATTTTAAATATGATGATCTTGGCTATCGTGGATTTTTTCATTCTATTATCGTTTGCTTATCGTTATGAAGGATATACATTCAGCATTATTCGGTGACGTGTACCGTACCTGTCATTCTTGGATGCGGGCCACAGCGGTAGGGAAATGATCCTGTTTTTTTAAATTCGCGCTCGTAGGTCTCATCAGGGAATATGTAATCAGGTTCTTCTTCACCCAGTGCTTCGAACCAGATGCTATGGTACTGGCGTTTTTCCTGATTCAGCCAATTAATCGTCTGGCCGCGTTTGATGGTGATTTCCTGTGGGATGAATTTAAAATTTTTGATGGTTACCTGTGGGGTATCGCCGCCAGCAGATGCACCAGTGCTGAAAGCGGACAGTGTTAATACTAGTAACAGTGATTGCGGTTTCATCGACTTATCCTCAATACCTTGGGTGTTTATATTTAACCATTAATCGCGGAATGAAAAAAATCCGCTCCTACGGGTTTAGCGCTACTTGTAGGAGCGGATTTTTTTCATTCCGCGATTTTCCTACAGGTTTATCCAAACACTATTGTTAAACACAGTATACAAAAAAGGCCGCAAGGTAGTTAGCCTGCGACCTTAATTTTAATAAGCAACTTGCTTATTTAGCCAGCTTTATTTAGCCAGTTTTATTTAGCTATGGCATTAATCTCCGCTTCATCATCATCAAAGCCAAGCTT
>DAOVJH010000073.1 GCA_030673345.1 Pseudomonadota bacterium | reverse complement strand
TAGGCCTGAACAGCAGCCAGTCTATCGCGCTTGGTGATGTCGACAACGATGATGATCTGGATATGGTTGTTGCCAATCTGAATCAGGCCAATCTTATCTACCTGAATGATGGCGCAGGTTTTTTCAGTGACTCAGGCCTGTCTCTTGGTGACAGTGACAGCCACTCTGTTGCGCTCGGTGATATCGATAATGATGGCGACCTTGATATGGCAGTAGCCAACCAGAACCAGGCCAATCTCATCTACATCAACGACGGCACAGGCACTTTCAGCGACTCAGGTCAGCTGCTGGGCGATAATGATAGCCGTGCCATTGCATTGGCAGACCTCGATGGTGATGGCGACCTGGATATAGCTGTCGCAAATCAGAGCCAGCCCAACCTTGTTTATATCAACGATAGCCTTGGCAACTTCAGTGTTTCCGCTCAGGCACTTGGAGACAATGACAGTAATGATCTAGCGCTAGCCGATGTCGATAGCGACGGCGACCTTGATATGGTGGTGGCGAATGAAAATGAAGGCAACCTGCTGTATATCAATATCGGCCAGGCAATCTTCATCGATTCCCGTCAGACGCTGGGTGTAAATGATAGCCGTTCAATCGCACTGGGTGATGTGGACGAGGATGGCACACTGGATATAGTGGCCGCTAATCAAAACCAGGGAAACCGGGTCTACACGAATGACGGCTCAGGCAGTTACAGTGATTTTGATCAGTCGCTGGGAGCGAACAGCAGCCAGTCTATCGCTCTCGGCGATCTGAATAACGACGGCAACTTAAGCATCGTCACAGTGAATGCCGGCCAGGGCAACCGCATCTATCACTATGTACAGGAAGAGTTCAAGCTGTTCGAAGATGCACCATGAACACCGTTTTAAAATAGCGACAGCGTATATTCAACTATCTATAGCAAGCTGGCACTGTGGACAACAGTAACACGCCTGTCCTGCCTGTGAAAATTTCTCGATCGATGCACCGCATCGGTAACATGGTAGTCCCTGACGCCTAAAAACATAAAACCGGGTATCTTCGAAACTTGCACCCTGTTTCATTAACTGCTGCGCATGGCCTGGGTCATTTGTTATGCCAGCCGTTTTATAAGACTGGCGCGACAGTTTAAGTATCGCATTGGCAAGCTGGTTTAACTTTTCTTCATCAAGATCACGGCTGCGAACGCCCGGATGAATATAGGAATAAAACAGGATCTCGCAACGCAGATAGTTTCCCAACCCGGCAGCAAAAGACTGGTCGGTCAAAACCGCGCCTAACTGCCGATTTCGGTACCTTGCCGAGCTTAGTCGCGCCGCTATATCTTTCGCAGCGGTTGATCTTCTGAGCACATCAGGACCCAGCTTACTGATGAATGGATGTTGCTGCAGCTCATCATTATCAAGTACCGCAATATCTGAAGCACTATACAAAAGTGCAGACTTCCCCTGGCAGTCTATCGCTAGTCGCAACTGACGCTTGATCTGCGGGTAATCGTCAGTATTACAGATATACCAGCGACCATACAGCTGATTATGGCTGTAAATATTCAGCCCATTACCATCAACATCATTCAGGCGAATCACCATCGCCTTGCCAAAGGTTTCAATGCTATTAATTCTTGCACCGCTCAAACGCGGCCCCCACTGCTTGAGGTGCTCATGAGAAAAACGGATAGAGTCGATCACGCATCCCGTTATCTGCTCTTCCAGTGCATCGGCAACACGCCTTATCTCCGGCCCCTCAGGCATGATCAGTTCTGCAGTTTATATTACCGAAGTTATCAACCTCTGCATTCCAGCCTTCTGACAGCCAGGTCGTCGAACTAACTTCCGTAATTAACGCCGGACCTTTTATACGCTGACCCGTTTTCAAAGCTGATCGCTTGATAACCGGCACCGGCTCCTCCATCGATGGCATCGTTATATAAGACTCGGTAAAACGGTCTATTGGTTCCCACTGCGGCAGTATAAATGACTGCCTTTGCTTGATGGCACGCACACGGAGATTAACCAGTTCGATCGTTATATCCAGATCATGTCCGTAATTGCCTTTGTGTTTTTTATGGAAGTCCTGCTCAATTTTTTTCATGCCCAGCCATGGCAGATTGAGGGTGTTGCTTTGGCCCTGGTAGCGGACATCGACGCTCAGGATTGTTTTTATCTCGCCACTACAACATGCTTGATCACCGTCATGATCCAGTTCTTTAACCACATGATCCACCAACTCGCTAAAAGCTTTTTCAATGTCTGCTGCATCACAATGCTTCAACTGCTTATTGATCGTACGCGAACGTTCACGGCTAGCATCTGCTGCCAGCATACCCAGCGCAGATAATACGCCAGCATTGACCGGTACCATCGCTTTTGTCATTTCCAGCTCTTCTGCCAGCGCACATACATGCAGCCCACCCGCACCGCCAAAGGAAACCAGGGTGAAATCTTTTGGATCTTCACCGCGCTCGACCGACATAACCCGTAAGGCGCGAACCATGTGGTCATTGACCACATCGATGATACCTTGTGCCGTTTTTTCTACACTTAGGCCTAATGGGTCAGCAATGGTTTCAACAGCAGAATAAGCGGCCTGTTTATCAAGCTGCATATTGCCGCCGAGAAAAGACTGCGGTAATAAACGACCGAGCACCACATTGGCGTCGGTCACCGTCGGCCGCTTACCGCCTTTACCATAACAGGCCGGACCGGGGTCAGCGCCGGAAGATTCTGGCCCGACGAGTAATAAGCCGCCGGCATCGAGCTGGGCGATCGAACCACCACCCGCACCGATGGTATGCATATCCACCATTGGAACAGCGACTGGATATCCACCAATCTTTGCACCCGTGGTAAACCCGATATCTTTATCGATGATAGAAACATCGGTGGAGGTGCCACCCATATCAAATGACAGCAACTGGTCAACACCCGCCGCAGCTGCCACTGTCTGCGCCCCTTTGAGGCCACCGGCCGGACCGGACAACAGCAGATTGACCGGGTAACGCCCCGCCTGTTCTACACTGGTGGTGCCACCAGAGCTCTGCATTATAGTGAGCGCAACACCTTGACGTTCCTTCTTTTCGAGCTGCGCCTCCAACCTGTGCAAGTAACCCTGCATCAACGGCCCTACTTTGGCATTTAGCGCCGTCGTCATACCGCGTTCAAACTCCTTATACTCCGGCAACACATCGGATGAACGGCTGACGAACAGGTTTTTCAGACGCTCGTTTTTTATAATAGCCTGCTCTATTTTTAACTCTTCACTATCATCAAAAAACGAGAACAGCAGATTTATTGCAACCGCCTCAGGTGCCAGTAATTCCAGACGCTCCGTCAGTTCCAGCAAACCCTGTTCATCCAGTTGCTGCAGATGGCCGCCCTGCGCGCTCAGTCGCGAGTTCACTTCGACACAACATTCACTTTCGATCAGTGGCGGCTTTTTTATCGGTGTCAGATTGTATAACGCTTCACGTGCCTGCCGGCCGATGCTGAGCACATCTGCCAGGCCTTTGTTAGTGATATAGACAGTACGGACGCCTTTGCCTTCGAGCACTGCATTGGTCGCCACGGTTGACCCATGTACCATCGTCAAGCTGCGGCTATCGATACCCAGCTCAGCGATGCCCTGCAGAATAGCTTTCTCAGGCGACTTTGGTGTGGATAATACCTTGTGGATGCGAACCGATTTTGTTCCATCATCAAAAAGGATGAAATCTGTAAATGTACCGCCAGTATCGACGCCGAGGAATATAGCCATGCCGTATTATAAGAGCTTTAACCACAGAGACACAGAGGTCACGGAGAAAAGCTTTTTATGCCCGGCAACGCCGCAGGCGTAACAAAATAAATAAAAACACTGCGCACTCTGTGCCTCTGTGATTCAATTTTTTTCTTTTTTCCTTGCAAGCTACAGTAAATCAGTAATAATAACGCTCCATGTCTTCGCTTATCTCGGTTAACAATCTGTCACGTCACTACGGTGATTTCTGTGCTGTAAACAACATCAGTTTTGAGCTGTCTGCCGGTGACATCCTTGGCTTTCTTGGGCCCAATGGCGCAGGAAAGTCCTCTACCATGCAGATGTTAACGGGTAACCTTGCACCCACCTATGGTGAGATCAGCATCGATGGCAAAGACCTGCTGGAAAACCCGAAAGCAGCAAAAGCTTCATTAGGCTACCTGCCAGAAAACCCGCCTTTATATCAGGAGATGACGGTCACTGAATATCTTCAGTTCTGCGCAAGGCTGCACCAGCTTGATAAGCCGCAGATCAATTCAGCTTGCAGCACTGCGATCGAGCGCTGCGGGCTAAACGATGTAGAGCAGCGACTGATCCGCAACCTGTCGAAAGGGTTTCAGCAGCGCGTCGGCATCGCACAGGCAATCTTGCACTCTCCCCCGGTAATCATTCTCGATGAACCAACCGTCGGACTGGACCCGATTCAGATCCTTGAGATACGCCAGCTGATGAAAACTCTGGGGGAAAGCCATGGCATCATACTGTGTACACATATATTGCCCGAGGTTCAGGCAGTGTGTAACCGCGTACAGATCATAAATCAGGGCAAACTGGTCTACAACGCCAACATAGATGAGATGTTAAATCGTGGTACAGAAAAGTTTGAAATAGCGCTATCGCCAGATATTAACCGTGAACAACTTGCCGGACATGATATTTTTACAACTGTTGAAACGATCGAAAATAACCATTTTCTCATCGAGAGCAAATCAGATGCCGCACAGCTCACACAATATATCGTAGAACAAAAATGGGGGCTTACCCATTTCGCCACACAACAGACCTCACTCGAACAGATCTTTATTGATCTGACACTGAGCGAAGAAAAGACAGATAACAAACTGGAGACCGATGCCGCATGACAGCGGTACACCTGATATGATCTTTGTAATTGCCAAACGCGAATTTCGCAGCATGTTCTTATCACCTATGGCATGGGTGATACTGGCAGTCATCCAGATAATACTGGCATGGTCGTTTTTCACATCTATCGATTACTTCTTCAACATCCAGTCCGAGCTTGCCACACTGACAAATGCACCCGGCGTAACCGACCTGGTCGCCATGCCATTATTTGAGGTCGCCAGCATCATACTCTTGATGGTCATGCCGTTATTAACCATGAGACTGATAAGCGAAGAGAAACGCAACAAGACCATAAGCTTGCTGCTTAGCGCACCTATCAGCATCAGCGAGATCGTTATCGGGAAATATTTAGGCCTGTTATTTTTCATCAGCGTCATACTGATGCTATTAGTCGCCATGCCACTATCCCTCGCCGTAGGCACTGAGCTGGATCTCACCAGGTTATTTTCCGGCGCTTTCGGCCTGTTCCTTACCCTGGCGGCCTTCAGCGCAGCAGGTCTCTACATGTCATCATTAACCGACAATCCGATGATCGCCGCAATAAGTACTTTTGGCCTATTACTGTTTTTATGGTTGCTCAATAACAGCACAGCTTCCGATGGTGGTACCAATGTTTTAAATTATCTTTCACTGCACACACATTTCGCACCATTATTACGCGGCATCCTGAACACGAAAGACATCGCTTACTTTTTATTGTTTATCGTTGGCTTTATCGTGATGGCGATAAGACAACTTGAAACGCAGCGGTTGCAGTCATGATTATTTTAAATTCAAAAGCAACTCACCACAGAGACACAGAGAACACAGAGTTTTTTTATTTAATAAACACGCCTACGGCGTGGAAAACACGAAACATTTTTCTCTGCGTCCTCCGTGCCTCTGCGGTTAAAAGCTTTTAATAAAATCATGAAACTCTCAAACCAGTCACGCTTACAACTCACTGTTCAGAAACTTATTTTTCTACTGCTATTCGTCAGCAGTATCGGCATGCTGGCATGGATAACAAACCATTACAGTTATCAGTTCGATCTGACCGCAAACAAACGCCATTCCCTTTCCAGTAACAGCGTTGAACTTCTCAACAGATTAGACAAACCTGTCGCCGTTCATGCCTACACCTCTGATGACGTAACCAGGCAAGCGATTCAGGAAATCATCACACGCTACCAGCGGATAAAATCAGACTTCAAACTGCAGCTGTTAAATCCTGACATCGATATCGAGCAGATACAGAAAGACGGCGTCGTCATGAACAAACCTTTCGCCTTCGTTATCTTTTACAACGACCGCATGGAACACATCGACTCATTGAGTGAGCAATCGATAAGCAATGCTTTATTGCGTTTGAACAGGCGTGATAATCAGCAGGTCATTTTCTTGAAAGGCCATGGTGAGCGCGACCTCAACGGCACCGACAACCGCGCATACGCCAGGTTAAACACGCAACTGGCAGATATGGGCTTCAACCTGAAAATGATCAATCTGTTAGAAAACAGCCTGCCTGAAAACACCAAACTGCTGGTCATCGCCGCACCTTTAAATCAGTACCTGGCAGGCGAGATAGAACACATCGAGAACCACATCAAAAATGGCGGCAACCTGTTATGGTTACCTGATCCCGGAGAGCTTTACGGGCTGGATAAAATCGCAAGCTCACTGGGACTTCAATTACAGGATGGCATCATCATCGATAACAACCCGGAACTGAGACAGACACTTAACATCCAGCACCCCGCCGTCATTCCAGTTACGGAATATTTTCCACACATCATCACCAACACCATCCGCTACAACACACTGTTCCCACTGGCACGTGGCATCAGCCCACTGAGCAACGAAGAAATAGTAAATAACTGGCAGGCGGAAGCATTGTTTAATTCTACAGCTAAAAGCTGGAGCGAAGCAGGCGGCCTGCAGGAAGAGATGGTCTTTGATTCAACCGCGGGTGATGTCGCCGGCCCGATCACGATCGCAGTCGCCCTTCATCGAAACAGGATAAAACAAGAACATGGCCAGCAGGTACCAGCCGGATCACAACGCGTAGTCGTCATTGGTGACAGTGATTTTCTCTCAGATAACTACATAGGCTCTGGCGCAAACCTCAACATGGGCCTTAATATTTTCAACTGGTTGATCGGTGATGACGACTTTATTTCTGTTGAAGTAAAACCTGCCGCAGACACGAAGCTAGCATTAAAT
>DAOVJH010000321.1 GCA_030673345.1 Pseudomonadota bacterium | reverse complement strand
TTTAGAGGTTAAATAACCTCTGTGTCTCTGTGATTTAAGATTTATTTTAAATATATTTATGTTTCTTAAATTCTTCCAGCATCGCATTGAGTGCAATAGCACGATGACTCATGGTGTTTTTGACATCAAGGGGTAGTTCGCCGCCTGAACAATTATGCGTAGGTACATAGAATATCGGGTCATAACCAAAGCCACCATCACCCTGTGGTGCCTCCAGAATTCTGCCTTCCCAGCTGCCTTGCGTGATGATCGGCACCGGGTCGGTATGTGAACGCATGAACACGATCAAACATTGATAACGGGCGGTACGTTCGGCTTCGGCAACACCGTCTAATTCTTTCAGCATTAAATCATTGTTGTCCTGATCACTGGCGCCTTCACCGGCATAACGGGCGGAATATACGCCCGGTCTTGCGTCCAGTGCATCGACTTCGATGCCAGAATCATCAGAGATCGCTGGCAGGCCGGTGCACTCTGCTGCATGGCGTGCTTTGATGATGGCGTTTTCGACAAACGTGGTGCCGGTTTCTGGTACTTCCGGAACGCCAAGTTCAGATTGCGGAACGACCTCGATGCCGCTGCCGGCAAACAGTTTATTGATTTCGCGAACTTTCCCAGCGTTACCGCTGGCGAGCACGATTTTTTTTATGGGATTCATGGTTGTTTAGTCTCACTGGTATATATCTTAAACAAGTAATTTTTCGCACCGACAGGTGTGTAAATATTTACTTTTTCTAGGCTTCAACGGCTGCATGTTGAGCAGCAAATAATTCTGTAATACCTTTTTCAGCTAATGCCAGCATGCTGTTGAGTTCATCTTTACTGTATGGATGGCCTTCGGCAGTGCCCTGTACCTCGATAAAGCCACTATCGCTGTTCATTACAACGTTCATATCAGTTTCGGCGTTGGAGTCTTCAGCATAATCCAGGTCGAGTACCGGTGTGCCGTTATAGATGCCGACAGAAACTGACGCGATCTGGTGGTGAAGCGGATTTTTGGTAATCAGTTTTTTATCGAGCAGGTGTTGTATGGCGTCATTCAATGCGACCCAGGCACCGGTGATACTGGCTGTGCGGGTGCCGCCATCAGCCTGTATGACATCGCAGTCCAGGCTGATCGTGTTTTCACCTAAAACATTCAGGTCGATAGCCGCGCGCAGCGAGCGTCCGATCAAACGTTGTATCTCCATGGTGCGGCCACCCTGTTTGCCACTCGATGCTTCGCGTCGCATGCGTGAACCGGTAGAGCGGGGCAGCATGCCATACTCGGCGGTGACCCAGCCCTGGCCTTTACCGCGTAAGAAACCCGGTACTCTTTCTTCGACGCTGGCGGTACAGATCACTTTGGTATCGCCGAATTCGATCAATACAGAACCTTCGGCATGTTTTGTGTAGTTTCGTGTGATGCGGATGGAACGCATTTCGTCCGGCTGGCGGTTACTTGGTCGCATGTTGGTTTTATCTCTTCGTTAAATGAACGTGCCCCGCATGGATGCAGGAAGCGCGAAAACGGATGAAAAAAAATTTCACGCTATTATACATGGCTTGAGGATATACCCGAATGTTCCTGTGAATTATTCGACTTGAATGGCGGCTCAGTCATGTGTGCATGATAGACTCGAGGAAATCACTTTGTTTTAAGATAAACCAATAAATGAGTATTTAGCATGACTAAGAGCATGACAGCCTATGCGCGAAATCAGCAAAGCCTGGATGAAGGCGAGCTAATCTGGGAGCTGCGTAGCGTAAATCACCGTTTTCTGGAGCTGCATCTGAAGATGCCGGAAGAGTTTAGAGCCAGTGAAACCCGATTTCGGGAGATTTTGCAGCATCGTTTAAAGCGTGGAAAAGTGGAATGTTTTCTACGGTTCAATACAAATGTTCAGCAATCTGCCAGCATCAACATCGATCCTGTGCAGGCGAAAGCGCTGGTGCGTGCCTGCCATGAGATCAATGATCTGCTGCATCAGCCCTCAGAAGTTGATTCGATGGAAGTGTTGCAATGGCCGGGGATCATACAGGAATCAAAACTCGATATGAAACCGGTGCTGACGGCGAGCGAGATCGGTCTGAATAAAGCACTGGATGAGCTGATCGCAAACCGCGAGCGTGAAGGTGAGCGTATGCGTGATCTGATCTTGCAGCGATGCGAATCGGTGCAGCAGATCGTCGATCAAACCCGGGACAAGATGCCTGAGATACAGGAACGTTATCAGAAAAAAATACGTGAACGTCTCGATACGATAGAGGTGGAGGTGAATCACGACCGCCTGGAACAGGAGCTGGTACACCTCGCGCAGAAGATGGATGTCGACGAAGAGATCGATCGCCTGGATAGCCATCTAAAAGAGATGAACGATGTGCTGAATCGTGATGAAGCGGTTGGCCGCCGGCTGGATTTTTTGATGCAGGAGCTTAACCGGGAAGCCAATACCCTGGGTTCAAAGTCGGCTGATATATCCAGTACGAATGCGTCGGTGGAATTAAAGGTTCTGATCGAACAGATGCGCGAGCAGATTCAGAATATAGAATAAAGGAATAGTTGTAAGTTACAGGTTTTTAATTGATAACCTGTAACTTACAACGTCGATAATTTTATTACTCTTTAATACTCAGTAATTCGATTTCGAATATCAGTGTAGCGTTAGCGCCGATTAACTCGCTGCGCTGAGTCGGGCCATAAGCTAGATCGGATGGAATGAATAGTTGCCATTTGTCACCGACATGCATCAGCTGCAGTGCTTCAGTCCAGCCTTTGATTACGCCTTTGACCGGGAATGAAGCCGGTTTGTCACGCTTGTAAGAGCTGTCAAATTCACGGCCATCGATCAAAGTGCCTTTGTAGTGTGTAGTAACCGTGTCAGTGTCTT
>DAOVJH010000140.1 GCA_030673345.1 Pseudomonadota bacterium | reverse complement strand
CGCAGAATGTGAATATGAAGTTTTTAGAAGGATGGCCGTTATTAAATGCTACCTCTGGCACTTTGAAATTTAATAACCTGTCGCTGGTATTAAGTGATGCTAAGGCTAAGACAAAGGGTGTGGCATTGTTTAATGGTTATGCGGAGTTTCTTGATCTAAGCAATCCGCATCTCACTGTTAGAGTTGATGCCCATGGTAAAAATGTTGATACGCAGTCATATGTGTGGGACAGCCCGCTGGATGATATCCTCGGTGATTCTATGCGCCTGTTTCAATTCCAGGGTAACAGTGATCTTTCACTGGCATTAGAAATCCCTCTCGATAAAGATGAGATAGATGTGACGGTCGATGGACACCTGACCTTTATCGATACTGATATTTATTATCCGGCTCTGGGTTATGAGATAAGTGATATAAATGGTGTGATCGATTTTACTAAAGAGAGTGTTTTTGCTGATTCGATCATCGCCAGGATAAACGATAGGCCGATTTCGATCAGCGCATTGACAGAAAAAAAAGCTTCAGGAGAACAAGTTGTTTTTCATCTGGATGGTGTCATCAGTGCTGATTACCTGCTGCAGAATTATGAGTGGGTGCCGGAAGACTGGCTGACAGGTATGTCTGAGTGGTCGGTGAAGTTCGAAGTGCCATATGAGCCTGACCAGTATCTTCTCCATATAACGGCAAGTTCTTATCTCGAAGGTATTGATATCCGGGTATCTGACAAAGTAGTAAAACCGGGCGCTGAGCGCCTGGGTCTTGTCGCAGATGTCAAAGTGCTGGATGGCCAGGGCCTGCAGGTGAACGCCCGGTTTACAGAGGATAACGCTGCAGATAAAAAATCTGCCAGTGTCGTCGATTTATTTGCTGTCCGTAATAATGGCAAGGCATGGAATTTTGACCTCAAGTCAAAATATATTGCAGGCAAGGGCGAGTTTACCGAAGGTCTGGGTAAGGATACGGTGATGAAGCTTGATCTGGATGAGGTGGATGTGCATGCATTATTTGTCAGCGAAGAGAAGAAAGCTTCTGAACCGCTTAAGCCATCTGATTTTCCTCCGCTCAGCTGGAAAGTAAAAAAAGTATTATGGAAAGACTGGGTGCTTACTGATGTAAACCTCGAAACAAACTGGCACGAACACGGTATGTTGATAAACCGCTTTTTGCTAAAAGGCCCTGCGATGACATTCGATGCGCGCGGCACCTGGCTGACCTCGTGGAATGGTGCGCATGAAACGGTGATGCAGGGAAATATCAATAGCGATAATTGTGGCGACACACTTGTTGGGCTCGGTTACCAGCGCAGTATTGACCGCTGTAAGTATGAAGGGATATTTAACTCAAAATGGCCTGCGGAACCCTATAGTTTGTCCTGGTCGAATATGAAAGGGAAAACCTCGTTTAAGATGAATGATGGTGAGTTACTCGAGGTCGACCCTGGTACGGGGGGGCGCTTACTGGGTATGTTGAATTTATTTAAACTGGCTAACAGGCTGGCTTTTGATTTTGATGATGTTACCCGTGAAGGTTTTTCTTTTGATACCATAAACGGTGATTTTGAATTTGTTAATGGTGATGGCTCTCTGAAAAATTTTGATCTCTCAGCGACGGCTGCAGACATTAACATGTTTGGTAGTATAGGCATGGTAAAACAGGATTATGGCTTGTTGATGAGAGTTAAACCACATACCGACACTCTGACGTTTGCCGGAGGTGCCCTGCTAGGCGGCGTTGTCGTGGGCGCAGGGCTGGCTTTGATCCAGAAAGTGTTTGATCTTGGCATAATAGGGCATAATGTGTACTCGATTACCGGAAGCTGGGATGAGCCAAAAGTAGAAAAGATCGTGGAGAGGGTCGAGGAAGCTGCAGATGAGGATGAATTTTAGTAATGAATAAATTCTTGATGTATATTGCTCAGACGCTTATTACTATCGTTTTGTCATTGTCGTCGACAGTAATATATGCTGAAGTAAGCGCTAAGAGGCTGGATCAAAATACTGCGGTTAAAAAAAGTGCTGTCCCTGTGCCGGTTGAACTTCCCAGGTCATCATCTGATAATGCGGTGGTGGGCTGGGAACTGCATGCTGAGCAATGGGAACTGGCTAGAAGCGGTGAGACGATATTGGCATTGCCTGTATTAAAGCGATTACTCAAAGCATGGTTATCTGAGCAGCATAAGGTGATAGAAATACGCTATCCGGGTGGAGAGGATGGCGAGTTCTGGGTACAGGAATTGACCGACTGGCTGGTCTCCCTGGGTATACCTTCTAAGTACATGGTCAAAACACCGGGCAGCGGTGCCGATGATGTGATTAAATTCAATATAATAAAATAAGTAAGCAGGAGATTGATTGGTGAGTAAAGTTGCAGCGATACAGATGGCATCAGGGCCTAATGTTAAGGCAAATCTGGCTGAAGCTGAAAAATTGATAAAAATTGCCGTTCAGCAGGAGGCAGAACTGGTCGTGTTGCCTGAAAATTTCGCAATAATGGGAATGACGGAAACCGACAAAGTGAAAATTGCTGAAGAATACGGCAGTGGCCTGCTGCAGGACTACCTGAAAGAACAGGCGGTTAAATATAATATCTGGCTGGTAGGCGGTACCATACCGTTAAGCTCGAAAGAGTCGGGTAAAGTCTTTTCTGCCTGTCTGCTGATCAATCCGCAAGGCGAGGTCGTTGCCCGCTACGACAAGATACATCTTTTTGATGTCACCATCGAAGCCAGTAACGAAAGCTATACAGAGTCAGAAACTATCTCCGCAGGTAATGGCATAGTGGTGGTGGATACACCGTTCGGTCGGCTTGGTCTCGCGGTATGTTATGACCTTCGTTTCCCCGAACTATTCCGTGCCATGGTCGAACAGAAGATGGAGATCTGTGCCGTACCGTCAGCATTTACCAGTCTCACTGGCAGGGTTCACTGGGAGTCTTTGTTACGTTCACGTGCGATAGAAAATCTCTCGTTTATGGTCGCAGCAGATCAGGGTGGATACCATGTGGGCGGGCGAGAGACACATGGCGATAGCATGATCGTTGATCCATGGGGCCAGGTGTTAAACCGGCTGCCGCATGGTGCTGGTGTGGTGGTTGCAAATATAGACCTGGCCAAGCTGGAGCACACGCGGAAGATGTTTCCTGCGCTCGAACATAAACGCTTGCAATGCAGTTTTTCTCCGAAGTAGTTCTATACATCAATACATAGAGCAGGAATGGACTATCAAAATATAATTTTTGAATTTGTTTTGATATTTGCCGGTGCAGCATTTTTTGCCACCATATTCTTATACCTTAAACAACCGGTCATCCTTGCGTACATCGGTTTTGGTATAGCTGCTGGGCCCTGGGGACTCGGTCTGATCAAAGAGCCGGAGCATATCGAAGAGTTGTCTCATATCGGTGTGATACTGCTGTTATATCTCCTCGGTATTAATCTGAAGCCTGACCGTCTGTATCACCTCTTCAGCAAGACAGCCGTGGTCACCCTGTCGACCAGCCTGGTGTTTCTGGTAGTAACAGGCGGCGCTGCACTGGCATTTGGTTTTGGTTTCGTCGAGAGCATCATCATCGGTGCCGCGCTGATGTTCTCCAGTACGATCATCAGCCTGAAACTGATTCCGACCACTGCGTTACATCATAAGCATACGGGTGAGATGATGACCAGTGTGCTATTGATGCAGGATGTTATCGCGATATTGTTAATCGTGGTTTTGACTGGCGGGCAGGGTGAAAATGTCACATTTACCATTGCCATGCTGTTCATCAAGTTGCTCGTGTTTGCACTCGTATCCTATGGCCTCGTCAGGTACGTGGTCAATAATCTCTTTTTGCGTTTTGATATTATTCAGGAATATACATTTCTGCTGGCACTGGGGTGGGGCATGCTGGGTGCCGGGGTTGCCCAGATCATAGGACTGTCATACGAGATGGGCGCCTTTATTGCTGGTGTCGCATTTGCGTCATCACCCGTATCGATGGTTATCGCCGAGCATCTCAAACCGTTACGTGACTTTTTTCTGATCCTGTTCTTCTTTTCCATCGGTGCGCAGTTTAACTTTCTGATGACGCAGCATGTCCTGTTGGCCGGGGTCGTTATCGCTGTCTTGATCGTCATCATTAAGCCGCTCGCATTTAAGCAGGGGTTTCAGTTGATCGGTGAAAAGAAAAAGTTTTCGATGGAACTGGGTGCGAGACTTGGACAGGGCAGCGAATTCTCTTTGCTGGTGTCTTACAGCGCATTGGCCGCCGGTTTAATCAGTCTGCGTGCATCCTATCTGATACAGATGGTGGTTATCGTCACGTTTGTGTTATCGACTTATTGGGTTGTCTATCGCTACAGAACCCCCATTTCAAGCGCAGAAAAAAACCGCATGGATTAGTCGTTGTTTAATCCAGACCGTCTTCCAGTTCTCGAAGATATTTAAATAACTTACGTGAAGCAGCAGGGGGTTTGCTGTTTTGTTTTTCCTGATGTGCAACACGGATCAATTGATTGATATGCTGCCTGTCAATTTCAGGATAACGTGAAATGACTTCGTTGAGTGTCGCTTTGTCATTATCGATTAAACTGTCCCGCCATTTTTCCAGCCGTTTGAAATGTGCGGTATTGGTATCGTGATGGTGTTGTATTCTTCTTAGCTGTATTTCTATAGCTTCGCTATCGATAGAGCGTAATAGTTTTCCTATGTACAGGCGCTGTCTTTTTAATCCGCTTCGAGATTTTATCTTTAAGGCTGTGTGGATAGCCACATCGAGTTCATCGGGCAGGTGTAGTGACCGTATATCTTCTTGTGACAGTTTTAGTATCTCTTCACCGACGTCCGTCAGGTGATGGCTCTCACGTTTTAGCTGTGACTTGCTCGGACCGTCGTACTTTGCTCCTTCCTCATCGTTTTTATCGAAGTCGCTGTAGTTAGATGTCATCGTCGTCTTCTGCCTGTTGCTCGCTATAGGTTGTCTCATTGTTGAAGCTGACACTCTCCAGCTGCATCCGCGAGTGTTCTTTTCCGTTACGATAGTTTTCTATAATGACGGGTATGTTATCCAATTCAGGTATTAACCAGAGATGCAGCTGCCTGTTT
>DAOVJH010000346.1 GCA_030673345.1 Pseudomonadota bacterium | reverse complement strand
CCCCACTCGGAGCAAGACCAAATAGGGGAACATAATGCGTGGTCCGCGCTGTTCCCGGGTAGGTTGCTTGAGATGCATGGTGACATGTCATCCAGATGAATGATTGCCCTCGACAGAACCCGGCTTATCGGCCGACTCCCTTTTTTATAGTTTTCAGTGGTTAACGCGTGCTTGACAGTGTTTAATTCTTGCTATTTTTGATCAAAAAGTAGCCATTTTCATAATATCTTATGTAAAAACAGCTTCCAGCGGTTTTTCGATACTTATCAAACTTAAAGTAAATTATTAGCTTTGATAATCAAACTAATGATTTAAAAAACATATCCTGTATTAGTTCTTTCTGTTTTTCTTAACTATTAGCTAAGTTGCTGTCAGATATAGATTTTTTTATGTTTGAAGGCGTAAAAAAGGCTTGCATTAGGTACTCAGAATACCTATAGTGTCAATATGTGGGGGAAAGTGGGGAATTGTGGGTTTGTTGATTAATCCCATCCCTAACTCGAAAGGCGTGATTTAAGAGAAGCAGGAAACAATAATAAAAAATGCATTTCCGTGGTATCAACAATATAGCTGTAGACGCTAAAGGCAGGATGGCAATGCCGGCGCGTTATCGCGAGCGCCTGCTCGAAAGCTGTGGTGGCCGTCTGGTTGTTACTGTTGATCAGGATCATTGTTTGCTGGTCTATCCTCTCCCTGAGTGGGAAATCATCGAAGAAAAATTAATTAGCCTGCCTAGCTTAAACAAACAGTCACGTCTATTGCAACGTTTATTGATCGGTCATGCGACCGATCTGGAAATGGATGGCCAGGGCAGAATCTTGTTGCCGGCTATGTTGCGCGAGTATGCCGGCCTGAAAAAGAAGGCTGTGCTGATAGGTCAGGGTAAGAAGTTAGAAATCTGGGACGAAGAAACCTGGGTGCAAAGCCAGGAAGAGTGGGTAGCAGCGGTTCAGGCGGATGAAGGTGATCTTCCGGCGTCGCTGGAAGACTTGTCGCTCTAGCTTATTACATGAGCGATTTTAACCACCAGCCAGTGCTTTTGAACGAAGCGCTGGAGTCGCTGAATATTCGTCCGTCAGGCATATATATTGATGCAACGTTTGGTAGAGGCGGTCATAGCCGGGCCATTTTGCAACAGTTAGACGAAGCGGGAAGATTGATCGCATTTGATCAGGACCCGGAAGCGGTTGAATTTGCCAGGCAGAATTTTGCCGATGAACCGCGTTTGACGATCGAACACTGTAACTTCAATCAGGTGGCAAGCGTGGTTGAGCAATTTAGTCTGACCGGAAAGATCGATGGCGTGCTGATGGATCTTGGTGTTTCATCGCCGCAGCTTGATGACGCGCAACGCGGCTTTAGCTTTTTGCGCTCAGGACCGTTAGATATGCGTATGGATACAGAGCAGGGTATTACTGCAGCACAATGGTTAGCCAGGGTGAAACCGGCTGATCTGATAAATGTTCTCAAAAAATACGGCGAAGAAAAATTTGCCAAAAGAATTGCAACAGCCATTGTGGAAACACGCGAGCAGCGTGAGATTACCGAAACCGGTGATCTGGCTGAAATCATCTCAAATGCAATTCCAGTAAAAGAAAAACATAAGCATCCTGCTACCCGCAGCTTTCAGGCGATTCGTATTTATGTGAATCAGGAGCTGCGCTCTATCGAGCAAGGTTTGAAGGGTGCGGCTTCGGTGTTAGCGAAAGGCGGTCGATTATCAGTGATCAGCTTTCATTCGCTCGAAGACAGGATCGTTAAACGTTTTATGCGAGATATTTCCAGTCGACCAAGGTTGCCAGCTGGGTTACCCGTTATGGAAGCGGATATAGAAGTGCCTTATAGACTGGTTTCGAAACCAGTGGTGGCGGGCGCGAAGGAGCTGGAGGCCAATCCCAGGGCAAGAAGTGCACGGTTGCGTGTACTGGAGAGACGAGATGAATGAGAGACAGCGCATATTAATCGTTATCACGCTTTTGTTTAGTCTGGTGCTGGCATCGGCCGTTCTGCTGATATACAGCAAGCATCAAAGCAGAAAGCTTTTTGTTGAGGTGCAGCAGTTGAAGCATGAAGTGGATGCACTGAATACCGAGTGGAGTCAGTTGCAGCTGGAGCAGAGCGCCTGGTCTGGTCATGGTCGTATCGAACGTGTAGCAAGAAAACAGTTATCAATGGTGATGCCTGAATCTGGCGATGTGGTATTTGTGAAACAGTGAAAAATTACCGTCACAACAAGCAGACAATAAAGCCATTGACTAAATGGCGGCGTTTGACTGTGGCGGCAGTGTTCATGATGCTGACGGCTGTGTTGCTGGTAAAAACGCTGGATATGCAGATATTGCATAGTGAGTTTTTTGAGCAGCAGGGTGATGCACGTCAACTACGCACGGTTTCTATCTCGGCGCATCGTGGCGACATCGTTGACCGGCATGGTGAGCCTTTTGCGGTCAGTGCGCCGGTAAATAGTATCTGGGTTAATCCAAAAGTTGCGAAAGATCATTTAGATGAAATTGTCGTTGTGGCAAAATTGTTGTCACTGGATGCGATCAGTTTAAAAGAAAAAATTAGACGTAATGTTTCTCGCGAATTTTTATACCTGAAGCGTCATGCTTCACCAGAGGTCGCTGATGAAGTGATGGCTTTAGAAGCCCCTGGTGTGGCGCTGCTGAACGAATACCATCGCTATTACCCGAGTGGTGAAGTGGCTGCGCATGT
>DAOVJH010000370.1 GCA_030673345.1 Pseudomonadota bacterium | reverse complement strand
CAGTGAGTTGGGTGGAAAATCACTTACTTCGTTTTCGTTTGTTGTGTCACCGCCAGCAACTTCAGCATTTGCCGATGCGCCCATATCATTACAGTTGATCGCTTCATACTCTTTTCTTTTTGCATCGAGCATCGCTTTCTGGTGATCATCCAGACCATTATCTTTGATCATACCGATCATCTTCATATGGCATTCGATAGCGTCACCGATCTCACAGACCAGTGATGGTTTATATTTACCACCTTTCTTGAAGTAACCACCGCGAGGATCGAATACGCTGCGCAGCTCATCGACAAGGAATGTCGCATCGCCGCCTTTTCTGAATACTGCAGAGATGATTCGTGTCAATGCGACGATCCACTGGAAGTGATCCATATTTTTTGAGTTAATAAAGATCTCGTAAGGACGGCGCAACTCGTGCTCTGTACCCTGGTTTAATAACACATCGTTTATTGTTATATAGAGTGCATGTTCTGACTGCGGGGTTTTTATCTTATAGGTCGAACCCAGTAACATGTCTGGACGTTCGAGCTTTTCATGCATCTGGATTATTTCTGCTTTTTCCTGCTCTTTTTCAAGTACGACTTCTTGCGCTTTTTCCTGCTTTGTTTCTTCGGCTGCTTTAGTTTCGTTTTTGAGTACTTCGTAACCGACGATTTTATTTTTTATTTCGATAGTCATTTGTTTTACCTATTAATCTTTTATTATTATTGTTTTGTAGGTTTATAGTCAGAGCTTTTGGTTATAATCTTGTCGCTCTGGCATCGCGGAACCCATAATAATATTCATGGTCCGCTCCTACATGTTTCTTTTTTGGGCATGTGCCGCGTTACATTTTTTAGAACTTTCCGTAGTAGCCTTCTTTTAGTGCGTCGTATAGATTTGCTGCTGTATGCATCTCTCCGTCGTATTCGATCTCATCATTACCTTTTGCATCGATGACGGTGCCGTCTTCGAGTGAGAAACGATATGTTGTATTTTCCAGGTCTGATTCTTTGACCAGCACACCCTGGAACACTTCCGGATTGAAACGGAACGTGGTGCAACCCTTCAGTTTTTTCTCATATGCGTAGAGATAGATATCTTTAAATTCTTCATATGGGAAATCTGTTGGAATATTCGCAGTCTTGGATATCGATGAATCGATCCATTTCTGTGCGGCTGCCTGAATATCAACATGCTGTTTCGGTGTTACGTCATCGGCGCTGATGAAGTACTCGGGTAATTTCTCACCTTCTTTTTCAGAGAAAGGCATCGCCTGCTGATTGATCAGTTCACGGTATGCCAGAAGCTCAAACGACCAAACATCAACATTTTCCTTGCTCTTTTTGCCTTCACGAATAATGTTACGTGAGTAGTGATGTGCAAAACTTGGTTCGATGCCGTTGCTTGCATTGTTGCCGATAGACAGGGCAATGGTGCCGGTCGGTGCGATTGAGCTGTGATGCGTAAAACGTGCGCCAACTTCTTCCAGCTCGGCAACCAGTTCCGGATTAACTTCGGCAAGCTGCTGCATATAACGGCTGTATTTAGCATGTAACACTTTGCCCTTGATTGCAGCGCCCACTTTCCAGCCATCTTTTTTCATCTCTGGGCGGCGGCTCAGCATCTCTGAGGTGACTTTAAAGTCCTGTTCGAGAATTGGCGCAGGGCCTTTCTCTTTGGCCAGGTCAAGTGCAGCTTCCCAGCCTGCCATCGCCAGTTCACGCGTTACTTTTTCGGTAAACTCCAGTGATTCATCAGAACCGTAGCGCACGCCCATCATGGTCAAGGCAGAACCCAGCCCCAGGTAGCCCATGCCATGGCGGCGTTTGTTTTCGATTTCCTTGCGCTGCTGCTCCAGCGGCAGGCCATTGATCTCGACCACGTTATCCAGCATGCGGGTAAAGACCTTCACCACTTCTTTATATGTATCCCAGTCGAAACTGGCCTTGTCGGTAAAAGGCTCTTTAACCAGGTGGGTAAGATTGATCGAACCCAGCAGGCAGGCACCATATTCGGGCAGACCCTGTTCACCGCAAGGATTAGTGGTTCTGATATTTTCACAGAACCAGTTGTTATTCATCTCGTTGTATTCATCAATAAGAATAAAACCCGGCTCGGCGTATTCGTAAGTAGAAGTCATGATGATATTCCACAGCTTACCGGCATCGATGGTTCTATAGATCCTGCATGCTACTTTGCCTGCTTCATTTTCGATGTAGTTATCTTTTATCGGCCAGTCACGCCAGATCACCTGATCGCTATCCTGCAGATCGATGCTATGTGTTCCGACCTCTTCTTCTGTTACAGGAAAAGCCAGCGGCCATGGCGCATCATTTTTTACCGCTTCCATAAACTCACTGGTGATCAGCAGCGACAGGTTAAATTGACGAAGGCGTCCGTCTTCACGTTTGGCGCGGATAAAATCCAGAACATCGGGATGGCCGACATCGAAAGTCGCCATCTGCGCGCCTCTGCGGCCACCGGCTGAAGAGATGGTGAAACAGACCTTGTCGTAGATATCCATGAATGACAGCGGACCGGATGTG
>DAOVJH010000223.1 GCA_030673345.1 Pseudomonadota bacterium | reverse complement strand
TTTTCCGTACATCTGGTTTGCCATCTCGATAACGACGTAGTCGGTCTTTAAGCCGGTGTCGTCTGTATAACGCCCTAATCCCTGTTGGCAGGCCGGGCAGGACGTCAGTATTTTAACTTCGTTGTTTTTGACTTTGTCGTGGCCGGTTATCTTTTTGATATTTTGTTTAAGATCTTCCCGTTTGCGGTAACGGAGCTGCTCGGCGATATCGGGCCTTGATGTGCCGAGCGTACCGGACTCACCGCAGCATCGGTCGCTGAGCGTAACTGGCTGGTCGAGCAGTTTAGATGCGACGGAGATCGGGTTGTATATCTTCATCGGTGTATGGCACGGGTCATGGAACAGGTATTCGGTATTACCTGTTTTATGCGATGCTTCTTTCAGTGTGATGTTTTTTTCCATCAGGTATTCGTGAATGTCCAGCAGGCGGCAATCCGGGAATATCTTTTCGAATTGATACTTCATCAACTGGTCCATGCAGGTACCGCATGAAACGATCACGGTTTTGATGTCCAGGTAATTCAATGTATTCGCGATACGATGAAACAGGACACGGTTTTCTGTTGTTAACGATCGGCTCTTATCTTTTTGGCCGACGGACTCTTGCGGGTAACCGCAGCAAAGATAACCCGGTGGCAAAACAGTCTGCACGCCAGCTTCATACAGCATATGTAATGTGGCCATGGCTATCTGACTGAACAGACGTTCTGAACCGCAACCGGGAAAGTAAAAAACGGCATCAGTCTCATCGTGATTGAGTTCAGGGTTTCTTATGATCGAAACGTAATCGGTGTCTTCGAGACCAAGTAAGGCGCGACTTGTCTTGCGTGGTACAGGAACACGGATAGGCTTACGTACCAGGTTAACAATCTGTGTCTTTTGATCTGTAGGTCCAGTCGTGCTCGGCGGGATACGATTTTTCTTTCCTAACAGGCCGAATCTTTTCGCAAAAAAATGGCCGGTGTTAATGGCTTTAAAACCGCCCCGAGCTAACACGCTTCGCATTGCTTTAACCGTAAACGGCCCTTTGACATTAAGAAACGCGATGGCCGCTTTTGCAGCGAGTGTGCTTTTCTTTTTACCATGCTTGGTCAACAGGTGGCGCATGTGGATAGAAACATCACCGAAGTCGATATTAACCGGGCAGGGGTTTAAGCATTTGTGGCATGTGGTGCAGTGATCAGCGACATCATTCATCGAATCGAAGTGTGATAATGAAACACCGCGCCTTGTCTGTTCCTCGTACAGGAATGCCTCGATCATAAGACCGGTGGCTAATATCTTGTCTCGCGGTGAGTAATATAGATTTGCACGCGGTACGTGTGTCATGCATTCGGGTTTGCATTTACCACAGCGTAAACAGTTTTTAATCTCTTCGTTCAGATCGCCCAGTTCACTGTCTTCGAGGATGATGGCTTCCTGTTGTACCAGACGCAGAGAAGGGGTGTAGGCCATCTCGAGGTTCGACGAGGCTGATAATTTATCTTTGTTGAAATGCTGTTGTGGATCGACCCGTGCCTTGTAGTTGGCAAAAGCTTCAAGTTTTTCTGATTCGAGATACTGGATCTTTGTCAGGCCGATGCCGTGCTCGCCTGAGATAACGCCGTCAAGTGAACGTGCCAGTGCCATTATCTGGTCGACGATCTTTTCGGCCTCATTCAGCATGGCATAGTTATCGGAATGTACCGGTATGTTAGTGTGAACGTTGCCGTCACCGGCATGCATGTGCAGGGCGACAAATAATTTTGAGTCCTTGATGCTGCCATGTATCTCTTTAAACTTTTCACGGACGGGCTTCAGGTCCTGACCGGAAAATATCTCTCTCAGCGAGTTATAGATCTCTGTCGTATACGAGATAACGCAGTCACGCCGTAACAACAGGTCGATCAGATCATCGCCTTCTCTGATACTTTCCTGTTCGCTATCGAGTAACAGGTTGCTGACTTCAGTAGCCGGTGAATCCAGAAAACGGAGGATATTCGACCAGCGTGATTTTTTTGTATCGATGAGATGTTTTGCTGTCTCACATTTTTCCTGAATGATATCTTCAGCTTCGGTGCTCGTTACGTAAGCATCATCTTCTGCGGCATCTTTAAGGTTGCTATCGAGATACCGGGTGATCGCGTCACAGATTTTTATCTTATTGGTTATTGCCTGTTCGATATTGATGCATTCGATACCGCGGTTATATTCTGCCAGGCGCGGTAAGGGTATAACGACATCTTCATTTATCTTAAAGGCATTGGTATGTGCAGAGATAGCCGCCGTTCTGGCACGATCAAGCCAGAAACGTTTTCGTGCTTCATCACTGACAGCAATAAATCCCTGGGCATTTCTTTTCTTGCTGATACTGATGACATCGTTGGCGGCTGCATCGACAGCGGTTTCATTATCTGATGAGATATCTGCCAGCAAAATCATTTTTGGCCGGCCGATATTTGTGCCGTCAGCTGCTTTTCCAGTGTGGCTGGCCTTGGTGGTGTATTTGACCGCCTTGATATAACGTTCGTCCAGATGTTCCAGGCCGGTGAGCAGAACATCGTTATTGTTATCGAGTAGCTGTTTTACTTCTACCACGGCAGGCACAGCCTCTGCGATATCGCTGCCAAAGAATTCCAGGCAGATAGTGCGTTTGTGTTCAGGCATCTTATGCAGCAGAAAACGTCCCGACGTAATCAGGCCATCACAGCCTTCTTTCTGGATGCCGGGCAGGCCGGACAGATATTTGTCCGTGACGTCTTTTCCCAGGCCTGTCTTGCGGAAAGACTGGCCTTTCATTGACAGTATTTCGGCTTCGCCGATAACACTGACACCGTCCGCTTCAAAGCGGGTGACCTTGAACGAGACATCCTGCTGGTCATGTATCTTGCCGATGTTATGGTTTAGCCGCTCGACTTCCATCCAGAGCCCGTCAGGTGTCACCATGCGCCATGAGACGAGATTATCTAAAGCCGTTCCCCAGATAACCGCTTTTTTGCCGCCAGCGTTCATCGAGATGTTGCCGCCGATAGTCGATGCATCCTGAGAAGTCGGGTCGACTGCAAAGGCATAACCGTTGCTGTCAGCAAGGTTAGACACACGCCGTGTTATTACGCCGGCGCCACATTCTACGACAGGATATTTTTGATCCTTTCCCGTTCCTTCGATGCCGGGTAAGCCGGTCAGTTTTATCTCGCTCAGGTGTTCCAGTTTTTCTGTGTTGATGACGGCAGTGTTCGAATGCAGTGGAATCGCACCGCCGGTATAACCGGTACCGCCGCCTCGCGGGATGATGGTCAGGCCTAACTTGATACACGCACGTACGATGGCGGCCACTTCCTGCTCGCTATCGGGCTTGATGACAACAAAAGGCATGGCGATGCGCCAGTCGGTTGCATCGGTGGAATGTGCGACGCGGGCAAGGCCGCTGAAATCGATATTATTCGATGAGGTGATCTTGCCTAATACTTTCCTGGTCTTCTGGCGCAGTGATACCTGTGTGATCAAACCCTGTTCGAAGTTTTTTATCGCGGTCAGGCAGTTATCGTGCAGTGTTAATGCATCGGTATTGCCGTCGGCACGCAGTTCGACCTGGTTCAGGCGGTGCTTTAGTGCATCTATCAGCGATTTGCGGCGTTTGCTATTGCTCAGCAGGTCGTCTTTTACATACGGGTTGCGCTTGATGACCCACATATCGCCAAGCACTTCGAACAACATACGAGCTGAACGGCCAGTGCGGCGTGAACCGCGAAGTTTTTCGATGATCTGCCAGCTTTCTTCGCCCAGAAATCGAATAATAATTTCACGGTCTGAATAAGACGTGTAGTTATAAGGAATCTCTCGGATTCGCGATGCATGTGAATCTGTCATG
>DAOVJH010000169.1 GCA_030673345.1 Pseudomonadota bacterium | reverse complement strand
CACCATATCGGCGAACAACACTGTCACCATTAATTTTTCGATCACCGGAAACGATGCGGTCATAAACAGTAATCAGGCGGAAGATGGTGATGACAGCATAGCCGACCTGTTCGGCTCAATGTCACACATGACACTACTCGCCATGGCAGTATTGCTTATGCTGGCCCGGATTCGATCGAAGCATTAATTCGTTGTTTCGATCCATTCTGATAGAGCGATGAACTTGAGGAATTCTTCCTGCACCATGGGCGTACTGACAAAATAACCCTGTATCATCTCCACACCCCTTTTATGCAGGAAGTCGAACTGCAATTTATTCTCCACTCCCTCGCCGATAATACTCAGGCCCAGGCTGTGCGCCATCGCGATTATCGCATCACATAGTGCCGTATCATCAGGGTCCTCACCGATGTCAGAGATAAATGCTTTATCTATTTTTAAAACGTCGAACGGGAACCGCTTCAGGTAACTCAGAGATGAATAACCCGTTCCAAAATCATCGATCGACAGGCGTATATTCATCTCTTTAAACTGGTTTAATATATTGACCACATGCGGCACATCTTTCATCAGCAAGCGTTCGGTTATCTCCAGTTCGAGGCTTTCTCCCGGCAGATCATATTTATCCAGGTAACCGGCGATCGTTTTTACTATATCCTTACCTCTGAACTGACGGCTCGACAGATTGATCGCGATATAAAAATCTTTATGGTCAGAATTCTCACGCCATTTTTTCACATCCGCAAGCGCGGTATCAAACACCCAGTTACCGATATCGACGATCAGGCCACTCTCTTCGGCGAGCGGAACAAACTCTTCAGGTGACACCTCACCCAGCTGCTCGTCATCCCAGCGGATAAGCGCTTCAGCACCGATGATGTTACCCGAATTCGCATCCATCAGAGCCTGGTACTTCAGATAGAACTCACTATCTTCCAACGCGCGCCTCAATTTGCTATCGATCTCTACACGCTTCATCACGACGTCACCCATCTCAGGCGTAAAGACTTCATAAGTATTGCGCCCTTTACGCTTGCTCCGATACATCGCGGTATCAGCATTCCTGAGCAAAATATGAGGGTCATCACCATCTTGCGGGAAAACCGAGATGCCGACACTGGCGGTCACTGAAAATTCCATATCCTGAACGATACAAGGCTTGGAAACATGCCCCAGGATCTCCTGAGTCTTTTTCCTGACATCATCTTCAAAAGAAGTATCTTTATCATGATCTCCACCCGCAAGCTCAACCAGCATGATCAGAAACTCATCACCGCCGAGCCTTGCTACCGTATCAAAATCACGCACACAGGCTTTTAGCCTGCCAGCCATATGTTTTAAAAACTCATCTCCGGCACCGTGACCCAGGGTGTCATTGATATTTTTAAAATGGTCGAAGTCCATATATAACAGGGCGATGTGTTTTTGTTCCCTGATAGCATTGGCGATCGCCTGCTGGATACGATCATATGCCAGAGTACGGTTCGGCAGGTCTGTCAGCTTATCGTAACTTGCCTGGTACAAAAGGCGCTCTTCATAATCTTTACGCAGCGAAATATCTTCTTTTATGGCGAGATAGTGCGTACTCTTATTCTCATTATTTTTGATCGGAGAGATGGTGACATTCTCCCAGAATAGATCACCATTCTTCTTCTTGTTATAGAGTTCCCCGCTCCACGACTGACCAGAAGTAATCGCATTCCACATGTTTTTAAACTGTATTTCCGCCGTGTGGCCAGATTTTAATATCCGGGGGTTTTTGCCGATCAGCTCCTCAGATGAGTAACCGGTTATCTTACTGAGCTGCGGATTCACATACTCTATGCTGCCTTGCAGGTCTGTGATCATTACCGAAACAGGGCTTTGCTCGATCGCCTGTGACAGCTTGTTCAGGTTTTCTGCCGTAAGTTTATGGTTACCGATCTCATCTTCCAGATCGATAATCAGACTGTTGATATTTACTGTCATGTCATTAAACGCGTTCGCCAGACTGCCGATCTCATCATCTGCTTCCACGTTTGCCTTAGCATGCAAATCACCATCCGCGATCGTTCTGACGACACCCGTCAACCGCTTGACCGGACCGAGCAATAATTTTGTCGCCGCCATCACGATAAGCACGACGACGAAGATGATAATAGCCACCAGTAAAAAAGCGCTTTGCATCTGTGCTACAACGGGTTCTAGAAACACATCCTGCGGCTGCGAGACGATGATCGTCCAGGGTGCTGCCTCAAGTTTTACGACTGCTGCTGAGAACAAAGCGGTACCCAACCCACTGAACCGGGTCTCTATAATCGGCTGACTAAAACTTGCAGACAGAACTTTCCTGGCCCATTCCTGACTTTCGACAAAAGCACCTGTCGCGCTCTGTGGCACACGATTTCTTTGCTTGAGCAACTGCAACCGTTCCTCACTGACCTCGGTCGCCAGGGTGTACTTAAGGTCATCGCGCCGTCCATGCACCAGGCGAAGACTATTCTCATCCAGCAACACGGCGAACGAGCCACGACCAACCATCCCTTTTGTACGATCGAACAATGAGATAAGTATCGATGCATCATATTTAGTTCTTAAGACACCGATCAATTTCCCTGACAGGTCATTGATCGCACTACTGAACACTATCACCGGAATTTGATTCTCAAATATGATCGGCGAACGATACGTGGTCAGACGGTTACGCCCGACCAGCACATTAAAATAAGCATTATTACTTTCATCGACGCCGATATTCGCCGAATCAGTATCGAGGATATTGACACCCTGCTTATTCAAGATCGCATAGGAATAGATGATGTTTTTCTGGCGTGACTTTAAAGCCAGCAGTATCTCCAGTAACGCCTGGCGATTAAATGGCGGCTCTGCTTTACGGGTAAGAAAATGGTTGATCGCAGGCAGGCTGGCCTCTGTCCTCAGGTACTGCGCATTCTGCCGGTTAAACTGATCGATTCGGTCAGCATAATTTCTGGCTGCTGAAGCCAGCGCATTGTTTGCGCCATCACTCAGGTTCTGCCTCATGATATAACCATCGAGCACAGCCAGCACTGCCAGTGATGTTAATACGATGACCATAAATGCCGTCACCAGCTTGGCACGCAGGGTATATTGCCTCGCGATAAAGATGCCGATAATTAATAGCAGGATACCGCTACCGATAAGGCCACCAGCAATCTCTAGTAACACGCTTTTACACCTTTAAAATTCATCAGATATTTTTCTATCCAGGCCAAATATAATTATTGTAGATTATAAATACAGACAACAGTATTTCATATTCTTTAGAATAGCTTCTTAACACGTTAAATTCTATGAATATTGTTTTCTCTGGCCAAATATTATGACGCCTGTAAATACAAGATACCCCACTACGAAACCGGTTTACGGCAACTGGCCTTCACCGATAACCGCAGACCTCATCGTCAGCGACAGCATCGGCCTGGATGAAGCAAAACAGGTCAGAGACACTCTCTATTACCTGGAAAAAAGGCCACAGGAAGCAGGACGCTGTGTCATCGTCAAAATCTCTGATGGTGAAACGGTCGATGTCCTGCCCGAACCATATAGCGCACGCTCACGTGTTCACGAGTACGGTGGCGGCTGCTATTGCATCCATGAGGATACCGTATTCTTCATTAACGACAGCGATCAGGATATCTACCAGGTAAGAAACCGGCAGATATCACGCATCACGACCGCCGCTGATCAACGCTTCGCCGATTTCAGCTACGACCAGAAGTTTGATCGCTTGATCGCCGTCTGTGAAACACATGAAAATAATAGCGTAACGAACAGTATCGTTAGTATCGATATCAGCAACGGTTTAATTTCTGAGATTGAAACCGGCAGCGATTTTTACGCCAGCCCGAGAGTAAACAGGCCGGCGACAAAGCTATGCTGGCAGTCGTGGAACCACCCCAACATGCCATGGGACGGTAACCAGCTATGGGCTGCAGATATAACCCATGATGGTGAACTGCTTAACAAAAAGCATATCGCCGGTGATAACAGTGTCGCTGTGTTTCAACCACAGTGGTCTCCTGGCGGCGTATTGCATTTTGTATCTGACGATACCGGCTGGTGGCACCTGTACAGATGTACCGACTGCAAACAGCATGACGGTATAGAACAGCTCACCACGGGTGAAAAAGAGCTTGGCCTGCCGCAGTGGGTTTTTGCACAATCGACCTATGCATTCATCAATGATACCGACATCATCTGCTGCTATCAGTCGGATGGCAGCTCAAGGCTGGCAAAACTTTCACTGTCAGATCAGCCAGAACTTGTCGACATTGATACTGACTGGCAGATGTTCAGCTCGATTACTGCCGATGCAGAGTCTATAGGCTTCATCGCCGCATCACGATACGCGTTTCCACAGCTGGTATCGGCAAAATTCAGCAATGCACAAGCGACCACATTAATAACGGACGTTATCAAAACCTCCTGCTCTCTACCCGTCACTTCAGAATATTACTCCGAAGCACAGCCTGTCGAGTTCATCAATCGCAATAATCAGAGGGTATTTGCCAATTACTACCCGCCAAAAAACCCTGAACACCAGGCATACAACAAAACACCACCGCCGCTTATCGTCATCTGCCATGGCGGGCCGACCGGACAATCAGACATAT
>DAOVJH010000358.1 GCA_030673345.1 Pseudomonadota bacterium | reverse complement strand
TGGACTTCATCGGCAGATGCATACCTGCTGCCACTGTAAACACGCCAGGCAGCCAATCAAACCCGCGGCACCAGAAGCTTCTGCGGATTTTGAACAACAATAGAAACACTGAAACAGTAAAAGCCTAGAACACGTAACTCATAGCCAGGCTTCTCACTTTTCGACCAGTTCGATGGCGTTACCATCAACGTCACGGCAAAATAATGCAGCGCGCCCTGATTTGCTCCTGCTGTAGCCGATAGAGGAAGCTTCCAGACACTGAATAACCGCATCCAGATCCGACACCTGTAACGCGACATGAGAATCACGCCCGCCATGCTCGGGCCGTTCTACTACAGAATAAGGATCAGGCACTTCTAATAGATGTATCTGGCCGTTACCCAGCTGTAACCATGCGCCGGGATATCCCAGATCTGGTCGTGAACCGTCTAGCTCTAAACCCAGAATTCCCATATAAAATTCAAGCGCTTTTGCGGTGTTCGCCACGATGAGGCTGCAGTGGTCTATCGAATGCACTATTGGTGTGGCTGATGACATATCTGTTGATTCTCCACCGGGCATGAATATTACTCCTGAAGCTATTGTTCAAATCGCTTATAATAGCGCCCCTGCTGCATTGTGCAACTTGTAGCAGCAACAGATTATCAGCGACGCAACAGTACTAACATACAACTCTCTCAATGAATCCAGACCTGAAAAAACTTCAGCCCTATCCTTTTGAAAAGCTCAAAACTTTAAAGGGAGATTACCAGCCAGCCATTAATGGCCACATAGCATTATCCATCGGCGAACCCAAACATGCTGCACCAGGTTTCGTACTGGATTCGATCACCAATAATCTGAATGAGATCAATCGTTACCCTTTGACCAAAGGCAGTCCAGAGCTGAGGACAGCGATAACAAACTGGCTGACTCACCGCTTCAACTTATCTGATGCTGCATTAGACCCGGAACGACACGCCCTGCCCGTCACTGGCACACGCGAAGCCCTGTTTTCATTTGCTCAGAGTTTCATCGACAGGAATGAAGATGCACTGATATTAATGCCTAACCCGTTCTACCAGATATATGAAGGTGCCGCACTCCTGTCAGGTGCGACGCCATACTTCTACAACACCGTAAAAGAAAATAATTACCTGCCTGACTTTGAATCGATAGATGAAGTCACCTGGCAACGCTGCCAGATAATTTACATATGCACACCGGGAAACCCGACCGGCAGTGTTATCAGCAAACAGCGGCTCATCAGACTGATCGAACTATCACAGAAATACGATTTCATTATCGCCTCTGATGAATGTTATTCAGAGATATACTTTGATGAGAACGATCCTCCGCCCGGTCTACTGGAAGCGGCCGAGGCATGTGGGAACAATGATTTCACCAACTGCATCGTATTTCACAGCCTGTCAAAACGCTCTAATCTGCCCGGCATGCGCTCTGGTTTTGTCGCAGGGGATGCACAGCTGATCCAGTCATACCTGTTATATCGAACCTATCATGGCTGCGCCATGCCACCGGTACACCAGGTCGCGAGCATAGAAGCCTGGAATGATGAAGAACACGTCAGGCAGAGCAGAAAGCAGTACATCGATAAGTTTGATGCAGTCATCGAGATACTGAAGCCCGTCATCGACGTAACATTACCCGATGCAGGATTTTATCTATGGCTGAATACACCGGTCGATGACGAGGTATTTGCCAGAGACCTTTTTCAACAGCAGAACGTTACCGTACTGCCCGGCAGCTATCTGTCACGCGAGAGCGATGGCATCAACCCCGGCAAGGATCACGTGCGCATGGCCCTGGTCGCACCGCTGGAAGAATGCCTCACTGCAGCCAAACGAATAAAACAATACATACACACTTTAAATTAAACACTAATAATAGACAGGAGAACCTGATCATGTCTGAACTACAAAGTATTATCGAAGAAGCTTTCGAGCGCCGTGCCGACATTACACCACGTAATGTAGAAACACATATATCTGACGCCGTCACAGAAGCTGTGCACCTGCTCGATTCCGGTAAAGCGCGTGTCGCAGAAAAAATCGACGGTGACTGGGTCATAAACGAATGGTTGAAAAAGGCAGTACTGCTTTCTTTCCGCATAAACGATAACGAATTCATCAAAGGCGGTTTTACTAACTACTACGATAAAGTAAATTCTAAATTTGCTGACTTGAACACACGTGAATTTCGCGATTCAGGTGTTCGTGTCGTACCACCAGCCACTGCCCGCTTTGGCTCCTACATCGCGCCCAGCGTCGTATTGATGCCGTCATACGTCAATATCGGCGCCTATGTCGATACAGGCACCATGGTCGATACCTGGGCGACTGTTGGTTCATGTGCGCAGATCGGTAAAAATGTGCATCTCTCTGGCGGCGTTGGTATCGGCGGCGTATTAGAACCGCTGCAGGCTTCACCGACCATCATCGAGGACAACTGTTTTATCGGTGCACGCTCGGAAGTTGTTGAAGGGGTAATCGTCGAGGAAGGTTCTGTTATCTCGATGGGCGTCTACATCGGCCAGAGCACCAAGATATTCAACCGCATGACCGGTGAGATATCATATGGACGCATCCCTGCTGG
>DAOVJH010000470.1 GCA_030673345.1 Pseudomonadota bacterium | reverse complement strand
GTACATCACGATGGTGTTATCGGCGATGCCCAGTTCATCCAGTACTTTGAGGAACTTGCCGATATGCATATCGTGTTCCACCATGCCGTCAGAATATTCGTCCTGACCAGAGATGCCGCGCAGTTCTTTCTTCACGTGGGTACGGAAATGCATGCGGGTACCGCTCCACCAGACAAACCATGGCTTATCGGCTTTTTGTTGCTCCTTGATAAAAGCGATGGCGCGGTCGGAGGTTACATCATCGATGGTCTCCATCCGTTTTTTGGTCAGGGGACCGGTGTCTGTGATCTTTTGTGTTCCATCTGCATTTGCCCATGAGTGGATGACGCCACGGGGACCGAACTGTTCACGGAAGGTTTTGCCGTTCGCCAGTATCGTGTCGCCGGGATAGTCTTCATTCTCAGGCTCTTCCTCGGCATTTAAGTGATACAGGTTGCCGAAGAATTCGTCGAAACCGTGGTTGGTCGGCAGGTGTTTGTCCTGATCACCGAGGTGGTTCTTACCGAACTGTCCGGTGGCATAACCCTGTGCTTTCAGTAGACCGGCAATGGTAGGTTCTTCTTCACGCATGCCCAGGTCAGCACCGGGCAGGCCGACTTTAGAAAGGCCGGTACGGAACACGCTCTGTCCCATGATGAAAGAAGCACGGCCGGCGGTACAGCTCTGTTCGCCGTAGTAGTCAGTGAATGCCATACCTTCGGAAGCGATGCGGTCGATGTTTGGTGTTTTGTATCCCATCATGCCTTTGGTGAAATATGAGATATTTGACTGACCGATATCATCGCCCCAGACAACTAGAATATTGGGTTGTTTTTCGGTTTTTTCCGCAGCGCAAGCGGGAAAGCTGGTGACCAGGCCAAGTGCACAGGTCAGTGCAATGACTGGTTTAACAAATCTTTTCATGATATTCCCACTCCTTTTTTATTTGAATGGCTAATCTTTAGCTGGTTAATCTAAACAGATAGGTAAGATTAAATCCAGTTAAGTGTATCAACTTGAGAAATATAAAATCATTACAAAATAGCATGCTTTATGCAGTACGCTCATGATTCTACCGCCTTTCATTAGATGTTAAAGTGCGCGCATGGATGACGAAATGAAATTTGAAATAGGACCAAAGCGGTTACACGAAAAATTATTTGAGCCGTTTTTCTGGTCATTATCTATCTGTATCTGCTCACTGGTTCTACCGGTTTATGTGAGTGCCGAGCAACACTATGTTGGGCACGCGGCGTGTAAGGAATGCCATCAGCAGCAGGTCGAACATTGGCAGGGATCTCATCATGATCTTGCTATGCAAGATGCCGACACAGAGACAGTGCTGGCAGATTTTTCAGGGGTCGACTTTACTCATGCCGGTATCACTTCGACTTTTTATAAAAAGGACCGGCAGTTTATAGTGCGTACCGACGGCCCTGACGGGAAGCTGCATGATTATGAAATCAAATATACTTTCGGTATTTATCCATTGCAGCAGTACCTGGTTAAGTTTCCACAGGGCAGGGTGCAGGTGCTGGATATTGCCTGGGATAGTCGAGCAAAAGCACAGGGCGGACAACGCTGGTTCAGTCTTCATCCGGAAGAAAAAATAAAAGC
>DAOVJH010000038.1 GCA_030673345.1 Pseudomonadota bacterium | reverse complement strand
GAGAACGGCATTTTTAAAACTGGCGCCCTGTGCTTTTACAGAAACCAGCCTTGTATTTGACATCCTGGCGCCATCAAAGCGCGCATTTTCAAGATTTGCAAAATTAAAATCGGTATTTTCCAGCATCGCACCGCTGAAATCTGCGTTATCAAAAGTTGCACCGGTCAGAACAGCATTAGATAAATCTTTGTTTTTAAAGTCTTTTCCAGTGAAGTCGCAATTTGCCCAGTTAACCTGTGGTTTTGCTTCATCATCACAGGCAGAAATTGCCGGGCCTGCAGCCGATAATGAAAAAAGTGCCAAAATTAGGCATTCAAACAGTGGTTTTGGCATACTTTTTCTCATATTTTTACTAAAATTCAAGTTGCTTGTTTTATAATTCAGAGAGCAGGGATTTTACAGCGATTTAAACCAGAATGTTATCATCACTAATAAATTCAATGTCTTTTTCCTCACTCGCCCGAATCCAGACAGCAACACTGGTCTATGTGCTGTCTGTATGCCCTGCCAGTGCAGAAAATAGCGAATATTTTCGACAGGAACCTATATTCCCTATCCCGACAAACATCGAAGTCGAAGCTGACAAAGCCCGCCTCGGTGAACGGCTGTTTTTTGATACACGTTTGTCCAGTAACAATCAGACTGCCTGTGCGAGCTGCCACCAACTTGATACCGGCGGTGATGATAATGTGGCCATGGGTATTTCGATGGCGGCTGAGCAGCACATCATCAACACACCCAGTATATTCAATGCACAATTTAACTTCAGGCAGAACTGGGATGGCTCAATAAAAACACTCGAGGAACAGGTTAACGCAGCGTTAAAAAGCCCTCATGAATTTAGTAACAACTGGGATAATGTCGTCAAAACACTGTCAAAGGATGCAACGCTGACTCAGACTTTTTATGATATCTACCAGGACGGGATCAACAAAACAAACATCATTGATGCCATCGTAGAATTCGAAAAAACCCTGACCACGCCTAATTCTCGTTTTGATAAATACCTGAGGAACGAAAATGAAAACCTGACCACGGATGAGATCAATGGCTACATGGCATTTAAGGAACTTGGCTGCATCTCATGCCACCAGGGTATCAATGTCGGCGGCAACCTCTACCAGAAGTTCGGTGTTTTTTATAACTATATTGCCGAACGTGGTGATATCAAAAAATCCGATTACGGTAGAATGAACATAACAAATCGACAGATAGATTCTTATGTTTTCAAAGTTCCATCATTACGAAACATCGCTGTAACTGCACCTTATCTACACGACGGCAGCGCAGAGACTATAGAAGAAGTCATCAGCATTATGGGTAAAACTCAATTAGGAAGAATATTATCCACAGATGAAATTCAACTCATCAAGTCTTTTCTCTATACGTTAACAGGCGAATACAAAAACATGCCATTGGATGGTTCATCATGAGCAAAGGAAATATAAATTACTGGATCGGTATCGTACTGCTAATCTCGGTGCTCAGTTTCTTTTTCTACAAGAGCATTTTCAACGAACTCCCGCTCAATGAAACACTATCAACAATCGAAGACATGCAGGACCTGCAGGTGCAGCTTCACCGTGACCTATTGCGCTATAGAAGTAATCAGATACAGCAATATGATACCCTGAATGAAACGCTCTACAGACTGGATCAGAACATCTCCAGCTTGAGCAGCAGCAAGGTAGCAGAAGAAGAGATCGGTATCGACTCTGTGTTGGGTATGGAAATTGCAGTAACACATCAAGCGTCTCTTGTTGAAGACTTTAAAACACACCACTCGATACTGCAGAACTCATTATTTTATATCTTCAATGTAAGTACTGACCTCTATTCGTTCAAGCCTAAAACACAATCGAAACAGCAACTGCGCACCACGGCAGAGCTGATCACACTGCTACTGGAATATAACGAGAACCCTGAAAACAATATCGCTAACAAGATCTATCCGCTGATCGATGAACTGAACCATAAACCAGACACCGATACCAACGCATTGATCAATCATAGTTTGATGATCATCGAACGTCTGCCCGAAATCGATGACATCCTGGCCCAGTTCAATTCATTAGACATCGAAAACCAGATCATCATGTTAAAGAACAGGGTTATCGAGTTAAAAGGTAAGCAGGACAATAATGCTCAGATATTTAATATATTATTATTCGTCTGCACTATCTACCTGATATTTTATATCTTGTTTATCTTCGTTTCGTTACGAAAAAATGAAGCCGAGCTGTCAAAGAGCAATGAAAAATTAAACGATGAGATCAGCCTTAGGGCGAAGACAGAAAAAGCGCTCTATCAACTGGTCGATATCGATAAAAACAGCCATAACAATGAAGACCGGATCTTATACCTGTTAAACGCCCTATGTACTGCTGTCGATGTCGAATACGCGTACATATCTAAAGTGAACCCATCAGGACTAAGTGCAGAGATAATCGGCCTGCTCGACCACGGCATGTTCAGCAGTAATATCACCTACTCGCTGAGCAATACACCCTGCGAGGATGTCATAAAAAATGGACGCCTTGTACATAACCGTGATTTTTCAAACTATTACCCTGACAGCAGTGATGAATTTTTAAAAGACGCTGCCAGTTACATCGGCATCAGCCTGACTGATAAAAAGGAAAATGTCATCGGTACGATAGCCATCGCCAGCAGCTCTCCGATCGAAGATACCAGCCTGGCAGAAAACATCTTAATTATCGCAAGCTCTCGCGCCATCATCGAACTCGAACACCAGATAGAGATCAATAACAGCAAGCGTTACCAACAGGGACTCACGCTCATCGATGACTGGATCGCGCGACTGATAACAGAAGGTTATGACAAAGACGCCTTCTTCAATAACATCTGCCGCGCAGCCCAGGAGATCACACACTCTCAACTGGCCGCTTTTCCTGTGATAGACAATAAACAGGACACCTACCAGTTTCTTGCGGCCTGTGGACTACAGTCTGAAAAACTTGAAAACATAACACTTGATGTTGCTGATGGCGGCCTATGCGCATGGACCATATTAAATAACAAGAACCTGATGATCAATGACGTGGCAAGCGACGTCCGCGCACAGAAAGAACTATCAAAACAGTTTCATATCAAGTCTGCACTGCTAACACCTGTCACATTAAAAGATAAACCCTACGGTGCAATAGCCGTTTTCAGAGCATACGATGAGTTCGATAAAGTCGATGAGCAATTGGTCGCACAGTTCAGCCAGAGCGTACAGATGGCCATCATCAACATGCAGCTTGTCAGTGACATGAAATCAGAACGTGAACGCGCAGAACTCACCTTGCATTCAATCGGTGATGCCGTTATCACGACTAACGTAAACGGAAAAATAGAATACATGAACCATGTCGCAGAGTCGTTAACTGGATGGACACTCGAAAAAGCGAAGAACAATGCCGTACAGGATATTTTCAGGATCGAAGACATCGATACCGGTGAACCGATCCATGATGTCGTGAAATCATGTCTCTATGATGGAATCACCATCAACAAGAGTATATTAAGCCTGGTCAGCAGAAACGGAAACAATAAAGATATCGAAAGTTCGATATCACCTATCCTCAATACATCTGAAAATGCAGAAGGTGTCGTCATCGTGTTCCATGATGAAACCCAGCGGCGTCAACTGGAAAAAACCATCAAACACCAGGCCGCACATGATCCGTTGACCAACCTGCTCAACAGAGATGCCTTCGATATCGAATTATCTGATTATGTATATGATGCAAAAAACAACGGTAAACATCATGTCCTATGTTATCTCGATCTGGACAGATTTAAACTCATCAATGATACCGCAGGCCATAGCGCTGGTGACCAGTGCCTGATCCAGGTTACCTCCTTGATACAATCCTGCATTCGCGGTGATGACGTACTCGGGCGACTGGGGGGTGATGAATTCGGCCTGATACTGAAGAATTGCTCACAGGAAGGCGCCCTGAAAATAACGCATAACATCACAGAGACCATCTCTGACATGAAGTTTAACTGGGATGATTGTGATTATACTCTCGGCGTCAGTATCGGTATTAACCCGCTCAGTAAAAACTCACAAGATGCAGCAGAAGCTATCAGGAAAGCAGACCTTGCTTGCTACGCAGCAAAAGATCATGGAAAAGGCCAGGTATATGTATACGAAGAAGAAGACAGTGAACTCATCAGGCGTCAGGAAGAAACATTCTGGGCAACGCGTATTACCGAAGCGATAGAAAATGACCGTCTGCAACTATACGCGCAACCGATCGTTGCCTTAAAAAATCAGGACACTCAAAAAAAACATGTAGAAATACTTGTGCGTCTGCTCGATGAAGACAACCAGATAATAACGCCAAATGCATTCATCCCTGCCGCAGAACGTTATAACCTGATGCACCTGATCGACCGGAAGGTTATTTTTGAAACCTTTACATTCATCCATAAATATTCAGATAAAGATGAAAACATAACCGAGTACTCGATAAACCTGTCAGGAAACACCCTCGAAGACAAAGACATCGTGTCTTACATAAAAGAGACTGCAGACAAGTTTAATATCGACAAACGTACCATCTGTTTTGAGATCACCGAAACCGCCGCCATCAAAAATTTGAATAAAGCTAAAACACTTATCAAAGATTTGAAAAGCTGTGGTTTCAAATTTGCACTCGATGACTTCGGCAGCGGCTTATCATCCTTCCAGTACCTCAAGAACCTGCCCGTCGACTTCCTCAAGATCGATGGCAGCTTCGTATCAGATATGATCAACAATAATATCGATCATGCAATGGTTGCTGCAATCAACGAAGTCGGCCATATCATGGGCATCAAAACCATTGCTAAATATGTCGAAAATGAACAGATCATGAAAAAACTGCGCGATATAGATGTTGATTATGGACAGGGTTATGGCATAGAGCAGCCGAAACCGATAAAAGAGATACTGACATTCAGCAATGATGAAGACTCACCGACGCTTAAGATCGTTCACAACAAACCTTGATGGACTCAGATAATCCATAACCTTTTTATCTACGGGTAGAGGCTCACCCGCTATCTGCGACGCAATTATTTCAGCTGAAAGGAAACTGCTGGTAAACCCCCGTGATCCGTGTGCAGCTGAAATATATAAACCATCGAGGTGCCTGGCTGCAAGATACGTTTTAGCAGCACTGCCATGGCGTATGTCAGCATACTCTTCATTAAAATAAGACTCATCTGGTACAGCACCGACGATCGGAACCCTGTCTTTTGACGTGGTACGAAAACCGACCCATGCATCACTATAATCATCCTCTTTAAAAAGATCAGGATATAGTTTATTAAGTGATTCCAGGAGCTTTCTGTTGTCTTCATGGCAGACATCCAACCTGTCACAGTTCCTTACATAGGTCGCACCAAGATAATGTTTACCATTGATCACGGGGGTTATATGAATATCAGCATTCAGTGTTTTCCTGATCTGACACGAGGTTTTATTCTCATTTAATTCTACGACCTGCCCCCGTATCGCTTCGACCGGAAATTTTGACGGCAGACTTAAATCATTTATCCCGACACCATTAGCGATAACCAGTACTTCACTTTCTTTAATCAATCCGGAATCATGCAAGCACTGCCATCTATTCCCATCATGATTAATATCAGTCACTTCTGCTTCGATGATAGTTAATTTATTGCTACATTGCTTCTTTAAGACATCACATAAAACAACAGGCAGCACCACACCCGCTGTTGCATAATTAACCACCACCTGTGTTTCTTCCTTAGCAACTGCCCCTTCGATCATTTCATCAAGGATCGAAATAAAATCACTATTGAACTGAAATTTTTTTAATATCTTTGCGATTCGTTCTTTATCTGTTAACTGCAGTAAACCATCATCAAACCAGAAGCGTTGCTGACTTTTATTCTGCAATGTTTTAAACGCATACAGAGCATAACAATATGCTGCTGTAAAAAACTTCGTATCAACATCATTATTAATAGATAGGCGAGGATAAACAATCGGTGCTGGATTTGAAGACGCTTCTTTTCCGATATCGCCATGTTTGTCGATTAACGTGACTGTCCATCCACGTTGCACTAAGGCATATGCAAGACTTAATCCGGCTATGCCGGCGCCGACTATAACCGCATCTTTAACAGCCGTCTGCGCTTTTTGAGGCAACTCAAACCACGGTTCGTCTTTATACTTAAATGATCGTCCTGCCCTATCGTCTGATTGTGTTGCTGGAAGCACAGCCGCCAGCATCTCACGTTTTTTGCCGTAACCTGGCACCTTACTGACAACGAAACCCGATGCCTGAAGGTTTCGTCTGACGAAGCCAGCGCACGTGTAGGTACTGCAGGTTGAACCTGCACGACTATTCTTTGCGATCATTGAAAATAATTCCGGTGACCACATATCAGGATTTTTTGCCGGAGAGAAACCATCGAGAAACCATGCGTCGACACCTAATAGACTGTTTGCCAACGCATCTCTAACATCCATGAATTTATAATGTATAACCACACGGTTATCGAACAGCCTGCGGCAATGTGTCGCCTCTACGGCTGGTGGGTAATCTTCTACCAGTTCATCACACAATGGTTTTAATTCAGGGTAACGATTCAGGAGTGTAACGATACTCTCTGCCGATAACGGGTGTTTTTCTATCGCGATATAGTGCAGTATTTTGTCTTCACCACATTCTGCACAATGATTCAGCCACTCTCGAATGGTCAGGATGCAGTTTAATCCGCTGCCAAACCCCAACTCGGCAACGACAAAATCGCGCCTTCCTTGCCAACGGTCTGGCAGGTCATTATTCCTGAAAAAAACGTGCTGAAACTCACTCTCACCCGAAATATCTTCACTATCATCTGAAGAATAATAGATATCATCATATAACTCGCTGTAAGGCTGGCCGTCACGCCAGATTAAATTCGTGTAATTCATATAGCCGTATGAGGTTGAGACAAGTAAAATAGCCCGCCTATACTATGCAAATAACAGACAACATGAAAGATAAAGTAATACTCATAACAGGTGCCAGCGGCGGAATAGGTAAAGCCACGGCAATAGAATGTGCCAGACAGGGTGCCACGGTAATAATACACGGCAAGACAGTGCCAAAACTCGAATTGCTTTATGACGAAATAATGCAAGCAGGATACACCGAGCCGGTTATCTATCCTCTGGATTTTGAAAAGATAACACCGGAAGACTGCGACACATTGAACGAAGTCATCGCAAAGGAGTTTGGCAGGTTAGACGGCTTATTTAATAATGCCGGCTGGCTCGGGGCATCAACGCCTGTCCTGCAACATGATCTAAAACTATGGTACCGTGTCATGCAGATCAATCTGAACGCCGCTTTCATGGTAACCCAGGCATGCATCCCTCTACTCAATCATGACGCACCCAGCTCCATCGTATTTACTCTAGATGATAAAAATACCGCGTACTGGGGAGCCTATGGCGTATCAAAGGCAGGCCTTAAGTCATTTATGGAAATCCTCGCTGATGAAGTCGAAAACACATCGATAAATGTTACCGGTCTGATGCCAGGCAGCGTTAAAACAGCATTCAGAACACGTGCTTTCCCCGCCGAAGACACATCAGCACTGGGCAAACCTGAAGATGTTGCTAAAGCGGCAGCTTATCTATTGAGTGAAAAAGGCATCAGTGTCTATGACAAACCATCACACGGCAAAGTCTTTAAACTAAGCGAACTGCCAGTGTAAGAATCTTTCGTTACGCTTCCTTGTGAAAGACTGGTTTAACCAGCACCAGGAAGTATGCGGTCGCTATACCCGATGCACCAAAGACCATGCACATGACCATGATCTGATACCTGGCTGCAACCAACGGCGACACCCCTGACAGGATCTGCCCTGTCATCATGCCCGGCAGGGACACCAGGCCAACAGCAAAGAGCGAGTTGATCACAGGTATCATGGCAGATTGCATGGCAAGGTTCCTGGCCTCTTCATAAGGAACATGCCTGCTTAACTCTGCATTCAGTCGTTCGGCAGACAGGCTGACGCTGTTCATCGCATTAGCAAAGATCATACCTGCGATAGGAATCATCGACTGTGGTGAATACCAGGGATCAAGCGCTAGAACACCCTGCGTGATCAATACCAGGGTAATACCTCCACCGACCGCAATCGCCAAAAGGGCATGCTTATACAATTGCAGCCGTTTTACAGCAACCGTTCCCAGTGCGATCCAGCTCGATGCAAAAACCATCACAGCTAAGATTATTATGATGACCCCAGCGTTATCAGATTTGAAGATATATGTAAGGAAATAACCGATGAGCAGAAGCTGAACCAGCATACGCGACATCGCGTACAGAGCATTTGTTGAATTCAATGACCACTTGAACAGGATGACAATGGTAATCAACGCAGGAACAAACGCCAGAGACAGGTTTATTAATGGTATTGATTGAAGTGTTTGCATCATGATCTATTTAATAATACTAAATCCTGGTTGTCACTGACGGAACACCTGCTTACGGCCAGTAGCGGAAAGTCAAAACATTTCACCACAGAGGCACAGAGGGCACAGAGTTTTTTATTGTTAACCGCGCCTGCGGCGCTGCTAACAATAGTAAAACTCTGTGCCTCTGTGCCTCTGTGGTTCAAGCTTTTGACTTTGTTTTTGTAAGTCCGCTTATGGCCGTAAGCAGGTGTTCCGGCAGTGACATCTGGAATTTAGTAATATTAAACAATCATGACGCAAGCACTTCAATCAATACCTTTAATAAACCTGTCTCTGGCGTTTATTCCTGCGTTAATTACCATTGTCATCCTGTTCAAGTGGT
>DAOVJH010000104.1 GCA_030673345.1 Pseudomonadota bacterium | reverse complement strand
CATTATATTAATGAAGCACTAGAACCCACTAATGGTTAAACACCCCTTTACAACACGTCAACATCCCACCAAGGTTGTATTGACGCGGCGATAAGCTCGCGATTATGATGCATATTCTTTTTTTAAATGAGTTAAAACCATGTCATTTATTATTGCTTTGCACCTGCTGGCTGCCGTTATCTGGGTTGGCGGTATGATTTTTGCGCACACTTCACTGCGCCCTGCGGCTGTACAGGTACTGGAACCGCCACTGCGTCTGGAGCTCTGGGTTCAGGTCTTCCGGCGTTTTTTTGTGCTGGTCTGGATCAGTATCGCAGCAGTACTTGTCACCGGCTACTGGATGTTATTTGGCTATTTTGGCGGTTTTGCAGGTGCCGGCATACACATCCATATCATGCATGGCGCCGGTCTTGTGATGGTCATGGTTTATCTGCATGTGTTTTTTGCACCTTATCGCCGCTTAAAACAGGCGGTTATCGTGCAGGATTATCCGCTGGCTGGCGCACAGCTTAATCAGATTCGTAAAATGGTTGGAATCAATATATTGATTGGCCTGCTGGTGATCATTGTCGCAAGCGCCGGGCGTTACCTGTAACCCTGCGTTTTTGACACCGTCGAAAGTGATATAGAATATTCGCGATATTTAAGGTAACATCTGCCGCTCATGATGAAAATCACCCAGTATATTCATTTAAGTGATTGATTTAAAAAAGATTTTAATATGATTAATGCTGTTCAGCTACTGTTCAGCTTGGTACGATCATAATGATACGTACTACTTTAAGAATCCAAACAAACTTAGGAGTAACCTATGAAACGTCAAATTTTAGCTACTGCATCTGCTCTAATCCTTGCTGCTAGTGCAAACATTGCTGTTGCAGGCGGAAACGCTGCTGCGGGTAAAGCAAAAGCGGCTACTTGTAACGGTTGCCACGGTGCTACCGGCATCAGCGCGATACCAACTTACCCAAACCTGGCTGGCCAAAAAGAAGCTTATATGGTTAAACAGATGAAAGCATTTAAAGATGGCTCTCGTAAAGACCCAACAATGAACGCTATGGCTAAGCCTCTATCTGATTCAGATATGGCTAACATTGCTGCTCACTACGCAGGTATGAAGTAAACGCATCGTCATCCATGGACATAACCGCAACGCCATCCATGGCTCCTTGCGGAATACCGTCCATCCATGGACATAACCGCATCGCCATCCATGGCTCCTTGCGGAATACCGTCCATCCATGGACATAAGATGCTGATCTGTTTTTTCAGGTCTCAAAAAAACGCCAATGGTTTCACCGCCATTGGCGTTTTTTTATGCCTGTTATTTCTTGCTTACCCTCCCCCCCTTTTAGCTTCGGGCAACGACGACAACCAGGCCGACTTTCACCCATTTGAAATCCGGGATCAGAATCTTTTCAACCTGATCCATGGCCAGGCGTCGCCGACCAATGCCCGTCTAAATAAAAAATCACAGGGTCTGTGGTCAAGTAGCCTTGTAATAACCAATACATTAAATATTGAAGACAATGCAAACGAAAGCATTTATCTCGATTACGAGGCCTACCGTTTTAATCTTTCATACCAGCACGGACTGGATGACGAGTGGAACCTGAAGCTTGATATTCCTGTCATCCATCAGAGCGGCGGCATCTTTGATTCCGCCATTGATAACTGGCATGAATTCTGGAGCCTGCCTCGTGCTAACCGTCCCTTTGTTGAGCACGACCGATATGAGGTCCAATATGCCTATCAAGGTCAAACGCTGGCCGATCTAAATGAAGCAAGCAACACCCTGGGTGATATCCAGATTGCGGTTACACGCTCGTTAATAGAAAGCAACACTACGGTAATGAGCCTGTGGACAAGTTTAAAGCTGCCCACAGGTGACGAAGATAATCTGACCAGCAACGGCGCGGTGGATGCTTCTGCATGGCTGGCCTTAAACCAGCAACTATCAGGCGACTGGGTAATGAACTTTAATGCTGGCGCGGTCATATTAGGTGCTGACGATTACAAAAGCATTCCTCTGTCTGACTATGCACTTTACGGCCATGCCATGCTTGGCTGGATGATCACCGACAACATTAATTTAAAACTGCAGTTACAGGGACATACCCGTTATTACGAACAGAGCCGCCTGGATATTCTAGGCGATACCTTCTTCCTGACCTTTGGCGGAACCATCACCATCGATCAATGTAATCAGCTGGACTTTGCCATGAGTGAGGATATAAAGGTGAACGCGTCGCCGGATGCCAGCTTGATCATCAGCTGGCGCAGTTATACTTCAGGTTGTTAGCTGTGCGCATCAACGAGACCTGTCATCTCGAACGGATGTGAGAGATGACATGGAACTTTAACTACATGACATTTTTTAATGCGGTTTTAACCACCGAGCTATCTGCCCCGGCATCATGTGCCTTTTCGCTCAGGTGGCGGCGCCAGGCCCTTGCGCCGCGACAGCCGTGATACAGGCCCAGGATATGCCTCGTTATCGAATGCAGATCGACCCCTTTTGTAATTTCATCATCGATGTAATCACACATCTGATACACGACTTCTTCACGGGTTTTTAATGCCGCATCAGTATCATGATAAACATCGCGATCAACGCTGGCCAGGATATAAGGATTATAATATGCCTCTCGCCCGATCATCACGCCATCAACATGCTCTAATTGCTGCTGTACCGACTCGATGGTTTTGATGCCGCCATTTATGCTGATATTTAACCCTGGCTTTTCACTTTTGAGGCGATACACATAATCATATTTAAGCGGTGGGATCTCACGATTCTGTTTTGGACTCAAACCCTTTAACCAGGCTTTTCTGGCGTGAACGATAAACGTGTCACAACCACCCTCTGTGACCACCTCGATAAAATGTTCAAGCGATTGATAACCTTCCATATCATCGATACCAATCCGACATTTAACGGTTACAGGAACAGACACTTTTGCTTTCATTGCTGACACACAGTCTGCTACCAGATCAGGGGTCGCCATCAGGCATGCACCGAAATTACCTGACTTAACGCGGTCGCTAGGACAGCCCACATTCAGATTCACTTCATCAAACCCTGCATCTTCAGCCATCGATGCACATTGCGCTAACGCCTGCGGGTCACTGCCGCCAAGCTGTATTGCCACTGGATGCTCAGCCTCATGAAAAGCGAGCAATCTTTTTTGAGAGCCTACTTTCTGCGTATTGTGGAGTAATGCACCGGTATTGACCATTTCGGTATATAACAGGGAATGCTTCGTGATCAGGCGCAGAAAATAACGCGCATGGCGGTCTGTCCAGCCCATCATCGGTGCAATTGATACCAGTCGTGAAATCATAAACCCGGATATCTCATTGGAATACAGGCTTTTGGGGGGATTTCAGTGAGTCAGCCTGGACGATTAGGCGAAAAGCATAGCCATAGCTATGGTTACAGGCGAATCGTTCCCGTAAAAATTTTATTGCGGGGCCGCTGAAATTTTTCCAAAAACTGTATAGCGTTGCAATATGCGCAATATTTTTTTTTAATATAAGGTGAATCATTATGATATTCATAGACTCAAGTTTAAAAAGTAGCGTTCCTATGGGATATCCGGGTTAAGGCATTTTACTGCAATAGTACGAACTATTGTTTAGATTCAACGGGCTCAGCTTTAAGAAGTTCTACTTCGATAGCTAATAACATCGCAGCAGCAGACGGGTTCTCATTGATAGCCTTAGCGAAACTGTTGACCAGCTTATCAGCTTGAGATGCTAGAGATTTTCTCTCTGAGGCTTTACCCATCAATCCAGAAAACACTCGAACATTCGATAGCGCGATAGTGTTATCCGAAGGCAAGGCGCCATCATAGATACTTTTTGACCTGAACAACACACTCGTATCACCGGCAATCGATTCAAAGTATGCACCGGTGTTGCCATCTAAAAACAATTCATCCTGCTTTTTCTGCAACTCTAGCGCCCAGTCCAGCCATCGCTCATCATTACTGGCTTTATACACATCCAGCAGCCCATATATCAGCCAGACATAATCTGACAACGTCGCTTCTGCCATCTCACTGACAGCTGCACTGGAAGCATTTATCTGTTGCCGGTATTGCCGATAAAGCTTTCCGTTTTTTTTGTCGTATAAATGTCTTTCAATAAAACCGAGTGTTTGCGTTGCTTCTTCTAAAAATCCCGGATGATCAAAAACAAGTGATGCTCTTGCAAAAGCCGAAAGCATCATGCCATTCCATGCAGTAATAATCTTATCGTCAAGGTGTGGTCTTGGCCGCAAGCGGCGATTTATATTTAACTTTTTATTAGCTGAGCGCAACCAACCACTCTCCTGCTTCGTCAGCAATTTATCTCTAAACGCCTCATCGATATAAAAAATATTTAGATTGGTAAATTCATCCTGCGGGTCAGAAATGATGTTGCCATTTTCTTTCACATTAAAATATTTTTTTACGAAGGAAAATTCTTCAGCAGAAAGCAGTCTCTTCAACTCTGCTTCGCGCCATAAATAATAGGCACCTTCCGCATGCTCCCCCGGTTCTTCAGGTCGCTCGCTATCTGCATCCAGTGCTGAATAAAACCCACCATCGGGCGACTGCATTTCCTGCTTTACAAAATTCAAGGTTTCAAAAACAACCTGCTTATACCTTTTCTGTGCGTCGACCCGATAAAAATCACTATATGCCATCACCATCAGTGCCTGGCTATATAACATCTTTTCAAAATGCGGCACCTGCCAGTCGCCATCAACTGAATAACGATGAAAGCCACCGGCAATCTGATCATAGATACCGCCTGACGCCATCCCATCCAATGTTGTCTTCATCATTTTTCGGGCAGCCGTTTTTCTCTCCCTTTCTTTGCCTTTTATGGCCTTCCCTATGGCTTCATTGAATGCCAGGTTATTTAAAAAAGCAAAAATCCCTGGGCTGGGAAATTTAGGTGCAGCACTGAAACCGCCAGACTCCTCATCATATGATTCCGTTATATGCTGTAGTGCCAGATCATTAATATTAGAATCTAATACTGCTGATTCAGCTGTATCATCAGCAAACGCAGTTATACGTGCAGTGACTGTTGTTGCCACCTGCTTTATAAGATCAGGTTGATTCACCCATAGATCCTGTATTTTTAATAAGATTTCTTTTAAACCTGTTCGGCCCTCCGATGAGAATGGCGGATAGTAAGTCGCTGCATGAAAAGGTCGTAATTTATTATCCAGAAAAACACTCATCGGCCAGCCGCCACTGCCATTTATTAACTGTGTCGCAGACATATAAACCGAGTCGATGTCAGGCCGCTGTTCACGATCGACTTTTATACAGACGAAGTACCTGTTTAATATTTCGGCTATCGCCTTATTTTCAAATGATTCATGTGCCATCACGTGGCACCAGTGACAGGTTGAATAACCGATAGATAGAAAGATAGGTTTATTCTCTTTCCTCGCCTTTTCAAAAGCAGCATCACCCCACGCATACCAGTCGACAGGGTTGTAAGCATGTTGTAACAGATAAGGGCTGGATTCATTGATCAGGCTGTTGGCTTTACGTCCTTCTTTTTCAGCTTTTGCAGCCGCCTGTAGCAAAAAATCACTAACCGTTCGCTGTTTTACTTCCCCGGCTGCAAAGGCAATCTGAAATAAACAAAACGGTAACAATAAAAAAGGTAAAAGCAGCCTCATTTTTTCGCGACACTAAAATTTATAAGCCAGGATCATGCCTTCTCTGATTGCAGTTTCCGCATCAAGTTCCGCTGCCTTTTTAGCACCACCGATGATATGCACTGGCTGCCCTACATCATTTAACCGCT
>DAOVJH010000052.1 GCA_030673345.1 Pseudomonadota bacterium | reverse complement strand
GAAGAAATGGCAAAAGACAAAAAACGTAAACAGCCGATTGTCGTTGATATGAGTGCCAGTAATATGCACGCGATGGAAACAGCTATTTCGCTGGCTGACCGTATACTGATACCAGTACAGCCCAGTCAGGCTGATATCTGGTCAACACAGCGGTTTTTGAAGATTGTTCACAATAATATTGATAAAAAGAACAAAACAGAAGTTTTAGGCTTTATTAATCGTGCTGATACACATATCGGTGTGCGTGAGACAGGTGAGGCGGAGCAGGCCATACAGATGCTGCAGGGCATAAAAGCCCTGGATGTCCGTTTATATCAACGTACCGCTTATCGGCGCTCGTTTAGTGAAGGATTAGGTGTTTTTGAGCTTGACCCGATGGGTAAAGCGTCAAAAGAAATGAAAAAACTAGCAGCGATATTAGATTGATCTATGTTGTCGCAGGTATAGGGGTTTAGATGAAAATTATTCGATGGTTCTTAAGTCACTTTTTTCTTATCCTGTTAATCGTGGCTGTTATTTACGGTTATATGTTCTGGGGTAACCTGGCGGGAGATAATACACCCGCGGGTAAAGCGCTTGCTTATCTCTCAGATGAATTTGTTGAGGTCGAAGAATTTATTGCGGCAGTAAAAGCCAAGCAGGCCCAGCTGTCAGATAACGGTAAAGCGGGTGAACAGCTTTCTGCCTCGTCGGGTGACGACGAAACAGCGCAGGCTGGATCAAGCATAACGACGCCGCCTGTGAGCATCAGCTATAGTCATAACCAGAAGCAGGTAAGGCGGAATTCTGCCGGTGAGGTCGAATCGCAGTCTGAGATGCAGCCTGCTGAACCAGTCGCTAAGCAGATGGTTGAACAGGGCCGCGTTGCGGTGAGTCAATCAATATCTGCGGCAGCGCCTTCGGCTGCTGCTGGCATGGCAGAAAAGCAGGATAAGTTTGTTTCAACAGAGGTGGCACGGCAACTGAATAATGTCGATCAACGTGGCGAAGTAATTAATGAGTCATTAAGTAGCGGTGATATTCGCGAGAACTGGATCAAAGCAAGAAAATCTTTCTATCAGCGAAAATATGAATTATCAGAACAGAGTTATAGGGATGTAATTAGCACCACCACTGATAACTTCGATGCTTATGGAGAGCTCGGTAACGTTTATTTCAACCAGGGTAAAAGGGAGCAGGCAGCGATGGCATATTTTGAAGCGGCTTCTATACTGGTACGTAAAGGGCAGATTCAGCGTGCGAAGAGTTTGATGGGATTGCTAAGAAATCTGGATAAAAATAGAGCTGATGATCTGCAGAAGCTGATCGATTCAACAGTATCTTAATTTGGTAAATTATTAGAGGTTTTACAATATGTTTTATGCGTTACGCAACCTGTTTGCATTAGTTGGCCTATTGGCTGTCATCGCGGCGATCTATGCCGCTGTGACCATTTCTCCTATGATGCAGGCGTTCGATGAGTTTGATGAAAAGGCGATCGATGTCTATAGTGAAATGGTGAGCAAACTTCTCGAAACCGGTAATGCTGCAGAAGCAACGATATGGAAAGTCCAGGCAGAAGAGGGTCTGAGTGCCGAAGATATCGATCTGAGTATCAAGAATGTCGCGAATGAACTTAATATCAAAAATGTAGGCGAGTTGCCCCTGTCCGAACAGGTAGAAGCGATGACCGGTGAGAAGTCACGTTTCTTTAAGATATACATGTTCTGTAATGCGTTAACAGCGGCACAGATGCTTGAGTACAGTGATGCTTATTCAGCTTATCTGCCATGCCGGATCAGTCTGGTTGAAGATAAGCAGGGCAAGTTATGGTTGTACTCGCTAAATATGGACGCCATGATCTATGGTGGTAAGACATTGCCGCCAGCATTAAAAGAAGAGGCGATGGGCGTTAAAGAAATTATTTTAGAGATTATGAATCGAGGCGCTGAAGGCGACTTTTAAAATGGTAGATAAGAAAACAACGGATAATAAGCCGGTAGCGAAAGCTGCCGCTTCCAAAAGTACCGATAAAAAACCGGCTGCAGCCAGCGTGAAAAAAGACTCTGCTGCACCTGCAGAAAAAGCGGGTGCCGCTAAAAAGACTAACCCCACGGCAGCAACTGCAGCAACAGCAAAAGCGGGTGCTATAAAAGAATCGGACATGAAGTCGGCTGCAAAAAAAATAAGTGCCGTTGATAAGGCTGCGGCGGATGGTGCCATAAGATCAAAGAGCAGCTCCGAGGACTTAAAATCTCGTGCACACGAGGCAAAGCAGCGCGCGCAGAAAAAGATACTTGAAAAGGCATATGTCAGTGATAAACCGACCGATCCACTGGAGCGGTTAGCGAATACATTTGACAGCAGCGCACGACGTTGGGAGATGGTGGTATATCCGTCTCTGTTTGCTTTTGTGTTGCTGGCTGGTTATGGATTCTTTTTGATCTATCGGTTAACGCACGACATCGCTATCCTGTCACAGTCGGTAACGCATATGGCGGTAATCGTCTCGGATGCGATGCCGCGTATGACGAAAGATCTGGGTACCATGACCGGTAGTATCGATAACATGACGGGTAATATCGATGGTATGACTACAGAGATCGGTTCCATGTCGACCCAGATGAATTCGCTAACACCGATGAGTAATAACATACAGAGCATGACGCACAATATCGGCAACATGAACCGTTCTGTCTACGGTATGCAGCGAGATATGCATGGCATGAACCGGACTGTCTCCAGTGGACCATTCGGTATGATGAATGACATGATGCCGATTAGCTCGAATACGAATGTACCGCCATCGATGCCACCGCAGCATACATGGCCATCGTATACTACTCAGCCCCAGCAGAATTTTTATGCGAGACCTTACCTGCCAGCGACTGTGAAACCGGTAAAGCAGGCCAAGGTCGCTACTCCAAAGGCGCCGATAAAAACAGAAGTGACGATGCCGGGCGCGAGTCCTGTTTCGCTTAAGGAAGTGTCGAGCCCAAAGCAACCAGCGGCAGCACAGGGTAAAGGTAAGTAGCCTTAGATGTTAAATCGTCCTGATAAGTCTATTCGAGATCGGTTAACGAAGCTCGAGACACATCTTAATAACGAAAACCCGTTATTGCTCGATGTGGTCACGCGATTTAAAAAACTTGATACTGTCGCCTATAAGATGGGCTTGCTGAACACCAGTGAGTCATACGCAACCAGCATCCCGTGGTGGCCTCTGGTCTCTGTACTGGGTACGTTTTCTGCGGGTAAATCATCATTTATTAATAATTTTCTTGCAGATAAATTACAATTGACCGGCAACCAGGCGGTCGATGATAAATTTACTGTTATCACCTACAGCAGCAGTAAAGAAAACCGCGTATTGCCCGGCGTTGCATTAAATTCAGACCCACGTTTCCCGTTCTACCAGATGAGCGATGAGATCGATAAAGTTGCCCGCGGTGAAGGCCGGCGTATCGACGCTTATCTGCAGATGAAAACATCTCACTCCGATAAGCTGAGCGGAAAGATCATCATCGATTCACCGGGATTTGACGCCGATGAGCAACGCAACGCGATCCTGCGTCTGACCGACCACATCGTTGATCTGTCTGACCTGGTGCTGGTGTTTTTTGATGCCAGGCATCCTGAGCCGGGTGCGATGCAGGATACGCTGGATCATCTGGTCGGTAATACGATCAACCGAAGCGATTCTGAAAAATTTTTATATATCCTTAATCAGATCGATACTGCGGCACAGGAAGATAACCCTGAAGCAGTGGTTGCCGCATGGCAGCGAGCGCTTGCGGCTAAAGGTCTGACTGCCGGTCGTTTTTATTCGATCTATAACAGAGACCTTGCTGTGCCTATCGAGGACGAGGCGGTGCGTCAACGCTTCGAAAAAAAATGTGAGCAGGATAAGGCTGCTATCTTCGAACGTATTCACCAGGTAGAAGTTGAACGTTCGTACCGGATCGTCGGCGCACTGCAGACGATTGCAAACGATATCGAAAAGCAGGTGGTGCCGGTTGTTAAAACCGCGATGGTGAAATGGCTCAAGATGGTATTGGCGCTCGATGCGATTGCTATCGGAGTGTTTGCAGTAATCTTGCTGGTGCTGAGTAACCTGTTCGATTCCTGGGCACTGTTCTCCTATGATTTTACTAACGCCAATATAATGTCTTCGTTGAAGTTAGGGTTTACTGTCATCGGTTTTACCATGGTGCATTTTACTGCGCGTGCTTTTTCAGCAAGGGTAATCGCAAAGCAGATCGTGTCAAAGATCGTGATCGATAAAAATTTGGCCGGCGAACACAGGGAAGGCAAGATACTGGCAGGAAACATCAAGAATGCATTCTTGAAAAATACACAGCCGTTAAGAAGTATTTTCAGGCCTATGCCGGTCGGCTGGTCGATGCGTTCGAAGCGGGCGTTGCTGCAGGTGACTGCCGATGCATGTGAATTTATTCAGACAATGAATGATCGTTACACCAGGCCATCTGGCACTGCAGTGCCAGACACGTTACCAGAGGCTGGAGCGCAGCAAGAAGAAGCCAGTATAGATGTGAATAATGGTGCGGCGGTTGAAACCTTGAAAACGGTTAAGTCAGAAACGAGTTAACCTTCACCCGGTACTGCCAGGCGCTGACCAAGTTTGATCTCGGTGCCGGCGACCATGCTTTCTGCTATCTTCATCTTGTCGGTTGCCAGTACGATGACCGTAGAGCCCAGGTTGAATCGTCCCATTTCATCACCACGGCCCAGCACGATATCTTTATCGCTGTAATCAAAACGTTTAATCTTCTTCGCTTCGCTGGTGATCAAACCGTGCCAAACCGTTTCAATGGCTGATACATTGATGGCACCGACCAGTATCATCGCCATCGGGCCCTGATCCGTTTCGAAAAAACATACGCAGCGTTCATTCCGTGCAAATAAGCGCGGCACGTGGTTGACCACAGAAGTGGCGACACTGAACAGACGCCCTGGGATGTACTGCATATGTTTGAGGGTGCCTTCTGTTGGCATGTGGATGCGGTGATAATCTCTCGGTGACAGGTATAGCGTCGCAAACTGTCCATCATTAAAAATCTGCTCCAGTTCTCTGTCTCCACCGACCAGCTCCAGCAAACTGTATTCCTGGCCTTTTGCCTGAAAAATACGACCGTCTTTAATCGCCTGTGCCTGGCTGACTGAACCGTCAACCGGACATAACCAGTTGTTCGTGTCTTCATCAAAAGGACGGCACTCGGGTTTCAATGCACGGGTGAAAAAAGCATTGAGCGATTCGTAGGCAAACATGTCTTCTTCGACTGCTTCATGCATTTTTACCGGATTTAGATCAGTGTAGCTTCGAATGATGAAGTTTTTCAGGGGTGACCAGCGAATGCGGGCGACCTTGAACATCAGCCATGAGATGGCGTGATGTGGAAGGATATAAAATATCGAAGCGAGCAGTTTTTGTTTCATCTGTAGATATATTGGGTTAGTACTGTGCTTTTTCAACAGGAACAGAAATGACTTTTGTTTTTTTGTCGCTGGTGGTTAATTTCATTTTTACAATATCACCGGCTTTTAGATGTTTTGTTGGGTTGAATAACATGAAATGTTTGCCACCGCGTTTAAACTGAACCTTGCCATGCGCGGGGATGGGAATTTCTCCATATCGAATCATACGTGCCATGCCGTCTTCATGTATTGTTTCATGAAATTCGATGCTGCTATACGTATAAGATCCGGCATTTGTGATCTCGATGGGTTTGTCGCCGTTATTGATGATGGTCATATAAGCGACCATCACTTTGCTCACAGGCGGCGCTTCAGAAATCCATGCATCTTCAACAGTAATATTGGCTTCATTGGCAAAGATTGGGCTGATAAAAGTCGATGTTAATAAGGCCAGTGTGGCAAGTGTTATTTTCTTCATAATATGTTGGTCTGGAGGGAGATTAAGATGTATACGAATACGCATTATAATCGCATATAACCTGGCATGGTAGGGTTACTCTTATACTTTTTGTGTACAATATGACAATGATCAATAAACGCGAAATTGCCAATGACCTGGTGACCCTGCGTGACCTTATGCGCTGGGGCACGAGCCAGTTTAATGCGGCACAGCTGAGTTTTGCACAGGGTATGCCAACGGCGATAGATGAGGCGGTTTACCTGTGCTTGAGTGCACTGCATCTGCCGCCGGATTTTAGTGTTGAGTATTTTGACTGTGTGCTGACCATGGATGAACGCCTGCATGTGTTGGGTCTGTTTCAGCAACGTATCGAACAGCGAAAACCGGCGGCTTATATCACGAATGAAGCCTGGTTTTCAGGCCTGAGCTTTTATGTCGATGAACGTGTTTTGATCCCGCGCTCACCGATCGCTGAGATGATAGAACACCAGTTTTCTCTATGGATATCACCTGACCAGGTAAACAATATCCTGGACCTGTGTACTGGCAGCGGTTGTATTGCCATCGCCTGTGCTTATGCATTTGAAGGTGCAGAGGTCGATGCCAGCGATATTTCAGCTGATGCTTTATCGGTCGCTGAGGTCAACCGCCGGAACCATGCATTGGAAAAGCAGGTCAACCTGATCGAGTCCAATCTGTTTGAGTCACTTCCTGATAAACGTTATGACATCATCGTGAGTAATCCGCCTTATGTGTCGCAGCAGGAGATGACGCAGCTTCCAGCCGAGTTTGCATTTGAACCCGGCTCTACGGCGTTAGCAGCCGGTGAGACAGGGATGGATGTCGTGTTGCCTATGCTGATACAGGCAAGAGAGCATCTTACCGATGAGGGCATACTGGTCGTCGAAGTCGGTTATTCAAAACCTGCCCTCGAACAGCTTTTACCGGATGTTCCTTTCTTCTGGGTAGATTTTGAGTTTGGTGGTGATGGTGTGTTCGTGTTGACTGCCGAGCAGCTGGAAACGCACCAGGCCGAATTTGAACGTGCGGCAGGCCATTAATCTCTATAAGCTTAATCCCGAACGGTTAAAGCCGTGTTAATATTTAGTCACTTTCAAGAATAATAAATTTAGTTGGTTATATGTCAGGTAATACGATAGGTAAGTTGTTCAGTTTGACCACTGCAGGCGAGTCGCATGGTGCTGGATTGGTCGGCATAGTCGATGGCTGCCCGCCGGGAATCGAGCTGAGTGAGGAAGATCTGCAGGTCGATCTGGATCGTCGTAAACCGGGCACTTCGCGTCATACCACGCAGCGCCGTGAAGAAGACAAAGTAAAAATATTTTCTGGTGTGTTCGAAGGTAAGACGACCGGCACCAGTATCGGTTTACTGATCGAGAACACTGATCAGCGATCGAAAGATTACGGCAACATAATGGACCGCTTTCGTCCGGGCCATGCGGATTATACCTATCAACAAAAATACGGTGTCCGCGATTACCGTGGCGGCGGCCGGTCTTCGGCACGTGAGACGGCGATGCGGGTTGCAGGCGGCGGTATCGCTAAAAAATTTCTTAAAGACCGTTACGGTATAGATATCTACGGTTACATGTCTCAGCTAGGCCCGATCGAGATGCCGATGCTGGATAAAAATGAGATCAACAATAATGCCTTTTTCTGTGGTGACGCCTCGGTCATCGCTGAGCTCGAGGCTTATATGGACGCACTGCGTAAAGAAGGCAACTCTGTCGGCGGCAAGATTACCGTGGTTGCAGAAGGCGTGCCGCCGGGCCTTGGTGAGCCGGTATTCGACCGGCTCGATGCTGACATCGCGCAGGCGATGATGGGTATCAATGCGGCTAAAGGTGTCGAGATCGGTGATGGTTTTGGCTGTGTCGAAGCCAAAGGCACGGAGTTCCGTGATGAGATTACACCGGAAGGTTTTAAGACAAACCATGCTGGAGGGGTGTTAGGCGGTATCTCATCAGGCCAGGCTATCATCGCGCATACCGCATTTAAACCGACATCCAGCATCCGTCTTTCGGGTGATACAGTTGATGTCGAAGGCCATGCAATCGATGTGGTCACACATGGACGGCATGACCCCTGTGTGGCAATCAGGGCAACACCTATCTGTGAAGCGATGCTCGCGATCGTATTATGTGATCACCTGTTGCGCCAACG
>DAOVJH010000178.1 GCA_030673345.1 Pseudomonadota bacterium | reverse complement strand
CGAAACCGAGTGACTTTAACAACTCATCCTGTTTTTTCTGGTTGAAGCCGATGACCCACTGGTTCCAGTTGTTTTGAAAACTGTCATACAGGTAAGCGATGTTTTTGAAGAGTTCATTATCTGATACCAGCATCAGGGGCAGTCTGCCGGCTTCAAGTCCTGCATGTGATATTCCCTGTTCGACCCGGTCGGGTGATACAGCGGATGTCGGATCAATTCGCTGCCAGTGGTCATCGAGCCAGACCTCAGACCATGCATGTGCATCTGACTGACGTACGATCATGTAATCATCGAGTGGATTCATCTTGCCGCCCTGGTAACCGATGACGATACGAGCAGGGATGCCTGCTGCGCGCATCATGTAGGTAAAAGCACTGGCATAGTGTTCACAGAAACCACGCTGGCTGGTAAACAGGAAATCATCCATCGCATCATCGCCCAGCAGGTCAGGACTCAGGGTGTAGATAAAATTGTTGTTATGAAAATAGGCGAGCACGGTGTTTATGTACTGTTGCGTGTCGAATCCTGATGAGCGAAATAACGCTCGCGAAAACTGTACGGTTCGCGGGTTTAAGTTGCTCGGCAGTAAACGATTTTTGTAATCTTCCTGTTTGAATAACGCCTTGTTGCTGGCATTGACGTTCGAACTAACGGTGTAGTTGATTATGCTGGTTATCTTGCTGTTTGTGGTCAGCATCGCTTCGCGGTTAAGTTTATACCGGTGTGTATTATCCGCGTCATTTAAAACTTCGGGATATTCGAGGCTGAGCAGCCAGCTCAGGTTGTTCGGTTCTAGCGTTACCTTGTAGCGGTAGCGGCTTTCAGTGTTGTTATACAGGATGTTGGACTGTGCGGAACCGGGTGCGTCGTTGCGTCGCCAGGTCCTGCCGTCATATTGTGACAGGACTGCGCCGCGCCAGTAACGCTGCCGGTGTGGCGGGATCTCATCTTCAAATCTGACCCGGAAAGCGATCGCAGGTGAGCTGATCAGCTGGTTAATGCTGCCGGGAGACATCTCTTCACTTAACCCGGTCTGGCTGCTGAAAGCATCGGCGGGCAGCCCCCATAATGGTCCGTGTATACGGGGAAACAATATGAACAGGACTAGCATAAGCGGCACGCCATAGAGCACGAACCGCGATGCCATGGCCAAACGATTTTTTAGAGGCAAAGATTTTAGCTGGTCGCTCAGGGCGATCAGCGTCGCGATCATAAAGACCACTACAAAAAACACATAGAGTATCAGCCAGATTGACTGTGAATGGAAAAAGTTGCTGGCGATGATAAAAAAAGCACTGTAGATAATGATGTAACAGTCCCGCATATTCTTTGTTTCAAATAGTTTGAGTACAGTCATCAGCACGACCAGCGCGATTCCCGGCTGCTGTCCAAATATGTGTCCATATGAGTACAGTACTGTGAGGCAGGCGACGGTGATGGCAAGGGTCTGCACCAGCTTGCCGGGGTTCGATTTCTTTTGCCTGATTATCACGAGTTGCCACAAGCTCAGGACAGCGATCAGCAGCATGATGACAACAGGCATGCCGCTATACAGTGGCAGGGCAGACAGGTGTATCACGATCAATAATGCGATCAGTGTGTTTTGGTCGGGTTTATGTGTGGCGGTCTTCATTAATATTTCGTCGTGTATCGATGTCGTCTTAATGTAAAGCTAATGCAGTCAGGCAGGCATGAAAGTGTTTGTTGCCACTGTCCGGCTGTATCTGTTTTTCCGGGAGTTTGATACCGTAATGCTGCGAATGCTTTTCAGCATGTATGATCAATGCTGTCATGATGGACAGGCGTTGTTCGGTATCGCGTGCGGGTATCTCGTTCCAGTTGATCCAGTGGGTAACGGGTTTTGATCCGATAAACTCTTTGCTAAACAGTTCATCATTTTTTGCAGCGGCCTTCCATGAGATGCGGCTGATGTTGTCTCCCTGGTGATATTTTCTGAGGTGGCTAAAATTTTCCAGACCCTGTCCCGTTGAATCAGAATCACCTGAATCACTGTGGTCGAAGATGGGCAGTTTGATACTGTTGTCAGGCGCCGGGTACACCACGGCGGACATGGACAGGTCCACCCATGTCCATGCGATGAATAACCCAGACGGGAATTCTGTGTATAAGCGAAAACGACCGGCATCTAACAGGCCGCGTTTATCGGCCGCTACTTTTAAGCGGATCATCTGGCGGCTGTTCGCTGCACAGTCGATGATGTCGTGCTGGATACCATGCTGGCTAATCGCGATCGAATGACGATCCAGTAACTGGTGGTTGACCAGCTGGATGTTAAAGGCGGCCGTTTCACCGGCGAACACGGGCAGGCCATCGCTGCTTTTTAATTCGAGCCCTGCGATATTTCGCCAGGTCGATAACAACAGGACATTACCGATGCCGACCAGTAGAAAAGTCAGGATAAAGCCCAGGCTTTTTTCGTAATTGATCGAACCGACTAATAAGGTTAGCAGTAACAGTGAGAATATCATCCCGGCTTTTGTCGGAATGATATAGACACGGTCACGCGTCAACCTTACGCTGCCATCAAATGGGCCGCTGCGATCTGAAATAAATTTGAAAACAGGTCTGCGATTGAAGTCCGGCAGTCGAAATAGTCTGACCACGTTATCTGCTGATCAGGTTTCGGTTTGTCAGAGTCATTTTCATGCGATGCTGACCGACTCCATAATATATTGTGCTGCCGGCATCAGTTGTTTTGAGCTGGTATCCATATGCACCGGAAGCCGATGATTGGCGACCGCCGGCAGGATGGTTTGCACGTGTTCAGGCAAGACATATTTATGGCCGTCTATTAATGCGTAGGCTCTGGCAGCATTGAGTAATGCCAGTCCGCCGCGAGGGGACAGGCCAAATTCAAATGCACTGGTCTGACGAGTAAATTCGAGTATCGCCTGTATGTAATCAAGTATCGCTGGTGAGACATGCAGGTTGGCTGCAAGCTGCTGGGCTTTGAACAGCTGTTCATTATTAAAGACGGGGTCCAGCTTCATGATGATCGTCCGTCGATCCTCACCTTCCAGTAACTGCCGCTCGGCTTCTCTATCAGGGTAACCCAGATCAATACGCATTAAAAAACGATCGAGCTGTGATTCGGGTAACGGGTAGGTGCCTATCTGGTGTGTCGGATTCTGTGTGGCGATGACAAAGAACGGGTCAGGTAATTCACGTGTTTCACCTTCGATCGTTACCTGGTGTTCTTCCATGGCTTCGAGCAGTGCGCTCTGTGTTTTTGGCGTGGCACGGTTGATCTCATCGGCGAGAATGAAATGAGAGAAGATAGGCCCGGGATGAAATTGAAATAAAGACTGTTCACGGTTAAAGACGGAAACGCCCAGTACATCGGCGGGCAGCAGGTCGCTGGTAAACTGGATGCGGTGAAAATCGAGCCCCATCACCTGTGCCATGGTATGGGCCAGCGTGGTTTTTCCGACACCGGGCTGGTCCTCTATCAGGCAGTGACCCCTGGCCAGCAAGCAGGTCAGGGCAAGTTTGATCTGTTCGTCTTTACCCAGGATTACCTGGCCGATATGTGCGATGGCACTGTTTAGTAAATCTGTGGTGGATTCGAGCTGGTGTATGTTTGTGTTATCCATGACCTGTACTATTTTTGAAATGAGTTAGCTATATGTTAGCTAATGTTGCCAGTGAGTTGCTTATTACGAGTATTTATATGATAAAAAGTTTTGATTCAAGTCATTGAAGTGTATACAGCGCTGACATAGAATGAAGGTGTTCGAAATTAATTTTGATGACGGAGCAAATGATGAAAGAAATTTTAAGATTATTTATGGCGTTGGGCCTGTTGCTCGCTGCTTCAAGCAGTTATGCATTTTTCTGGGACAACGATAATGACTGGGAATGTATGGGGCCTTTTGGAGAAATTCCAGGGTGTAATCCATATGATGAGTGGGATCCCCGTTACTGGATGGAGGAAATGGAACAGGAATTTGATGACGATGACGACTATCGTTATGGTCCTCGTGGTTATGGTTACGGTGGTCAGGGTCCTTACGGTCCTCCTCCGGGTTATGGCCCACCTCCTGGTTACGGTCCTGGCCCGGGTTATGGCCCACCTCCAGGTTACGGTCCTCCTCCTGGCTATGGTCCTCCTCCAAGCTATGGTCCTCCTCCAGGTTATGGTCCGCCTCCGGGCTATGGTCCACCTCCTGGATATGCTCCTCAGCAGGCTCCACAGCAGCGATAAAGTGCTGTTGAGCTAAAATAAAAAGCCCTCAGACGAGGGCTTTTTTTATGTCCATGGATGGACGGTATGGCACAAGGAGCCAGGGATGGCGGTGTGCATATGTCCATGGATGGACGGTATGGCACAAGGAGCCAGGGATGGCGGTGTGCATATGTCCATGGATGGACGGTATGACGCGTGGAGCCAGGGATGGCGGTGTGATTATTTCTTGATAACGATAACGATAACGATAACGATAACGATAGCGTAAAGTCAGTCTTCATCATCGATATACCGTATTTCATTAATAATGTACATG
>DAOVJH010000264.1 GCA_030673345.1 Pseudomonadota bacterium | reverse complement strand
CCTGCGCCGGTAGCTGATGCTGCTCATGCATCAGGATGCCTTGTTCATATGCTCTGAGTATGCCGAAATTGATGCGTTTTGAAAAACTTGCAGCGACGTCACTCTCACTGCGCGTCAGGTGTACGTAGAAAGCGTCATCGGCATATTTATTATCTAAACGGCCTAACAGCCAGGATAAGCGATTGTCTGCCTCGATATGATTGTCTGGATAGTCGAGGCGTGATTCTCCGGTTTCTTTCAGTAAAGATTCATGTGCGGCGCTGTAGTTTGTAATGTGCTGGCAAGCTTTGATGAAAGTGGTGGATCCGCAGCGTCCTGAGTTTAAGATAAAGACGTTCATTAACTTGCTAGATATTTTTTCCAGTTTTTGATGTCATCCGGATAATGCAGGATCGAACTTAGCATGGGATCTAGATATTGCTTCGCGGTCTCTGGTGATGATATCTGCTGATATGCATAGCTGTTCTCAGCAAAGTTTGACAGGATGTTATCGAGGAATGTATTGAAGTTTTCTATCGCCTGAGAGATGTTTGTCTCGTTATCTGGCTTGCTGTTCCACCAGGCGGTTTTTTTATTCAGGTCTGTATCAATCTGTGTTCGCAGCTGCAATATCATGCCATGCTTCTCTATATAGTTTTTCCTTATTGCCTCATACGTCGAATTGAGAATTGACTGGATGTTATGACTGTCAGTTGTATTAAAAGGACCGTCCTGTTCAGTTATCTTCTTGATAGAAAATAGCATGACGTCGCCATAAAACTGGCGGATGAATTCATTGCTAAGATCGATGTCAGTGCTTGCATCATTGTTTTTTACGCCCGCACGGAATTCAGACTGGCCTGTTGAATCAACTGTACGGTTATGTAGCATAGGAAGGTTTGCAGAGACGAATTTGTCTTTTAATCGAGCATTTAAAATACGCCCTAACACGGGCCCCGCCATACGCAGTTTAAGTGTAGAGAATGGGATGAAGTGATCAAGATTCTCTGGTTTAATTACGTAGTTTCCGGTGTAGACCGTTCTTGCAGGTGTCGTCGCGGTAAAACCTTTTTCATAGTGAAAAAAAGTTTTACGGGTAGGGTGCTCACCATAAAAAAAGTGTCCGAGTTTTTCAGAAAAATCACAGAAGCAGTCAGCGTTAGTATGATTTCCTTTCAGGGTGCAGTGATAATCAAAAGCCTGGCCGTGGTTTGAAAAGCCGAACAGGTTCGCCATGTCATGGTAGGCCGCGTCATCCTTGCGGTTAGTTTCATCCTGGTGGAACCGGCAAGTAGCATCTGGCTCAGCTGTTTCTATAGCATGTAAAAAGTTCTTGATGTCCTGTTGAAAATTTCCTGCCATCACAGAAGGTGAAACAGGTGGGTCGCCGACAACTTTTCCGGTAAGGATGGAGACGTCCTGTTTCTTGAATATTTCGTTCAGGTAATGGAAATAATTTATCGCGTAGTGCTTATCATCGGAATGTATAGTGTTGATGGAGAATTCCTGATCACTGTCGATAAAATATATCAATGTGTCTTTATTGTGGTTTCCTTGCGAGAGAGTCTGGTTTAGTTTCAGGTAGGTGATGTTTCGCATGATGGATGCACCTTTATGCGAAAACTTTAATGGCTCGTTAATCTCTTTACTGTCAGAGATGATGCGTTTGAGGCTATCGTTATCTCTGTTTGTATTATCGACCAGTGTCAGCTGTTCCTGCAGTCCAAAATATTCTGTATCGATACCGTTGTTGGTGAGTTCAGTGCAATAATTTTTATGTTGCGTGATGTTGTTAGCGTCTTTGGAGTCATCTGCGATCAGAACAGAGATCTTGTTAAACTTATTATCTTTGTATCCGCCATAACCATAAGCCTGGCAGAGTTCGAGCAGGCTATCCAGGCAGCTTTTTAAATGTTGAGGTCTATCTGCTACCGGTATCACGATCTTAAAACAGTACCGGGTGTCGTCAGTTTTTAGTTCATGCAATTGTTCCAGAACCTTGAATGCCTCATGGTAGTGTCCGATGTTTCCAGCTGTGGGTTTTTGTTTCCAGATCTCCTGCTCCAGGGCTACTATCGTCTTGCTGTAGAGTGTTATTACTCTGTCGATCGCGTTGTCATCGGCCGATTGAGACAGATGTTTTAACAGGCGTTCTAACTCATCTGGGTTGTCTGAGAGCGGCTGGGTCTTCTCTAGTAGTGAAGTATCAAGAGCGGTGGTCATTGTCTGGTTTTATCTGTTCGGGTTATCGTCTTGATGAATAATTTGGGAATGCATTTTTATCGATTATGATCTCGATGAGGTTTATTCCGCTGGTAAGGTCAAAGTCATTAAAAAGTGAATCCAGGTTTTCTTCAGAGCTGATCGATACGTGATTAATGCCAAATGATTCGGCGAGTTTTTTATAATCCGGGTTGTCGAAGTCGCAGTCGATGAAGCGGTTGTCATAGCTCTGGATCTGGTTTTTTCGTATCAATCCCATACTGCTGTTATTGAAGAGGACGATGTTTAGCGGTTTTTTGTAATTCACCGCCGTCATTATTTCCATGCAGCACATCTGAAAGCCGCCGTCTCCAATGATGGCAAACATGGTCGTCTGTTCTGCAAACTGTGCGCCGATCGCTGCAGGTATCGCATGTCCTAGTGACGAGATTCCGGCGTTAGGATAAAAATTGTTTTTTGTAGAAACCTGGAGCAGGTTCTGTGCAAATATTATGTTGTCGTCGAAAATCGATATTCCCTCAGGGAAGGCAGTGTTCATCTTTTCAAAGAAAGTTTTCACTAATGAGAATTCGGCCTGAAATATCGAATTGCCTTCACTGGCAGCTCTACTCTCTATCTTGTCCTTGTACTCGCTGATGTTTTCCAGTTGCTTTTTTTCGATAGACTGACTTCCCAGCCTTTGCATCACATCCCCGAGCGTCTGTCTGATGTCGGCGTGGATGGTGAGGTCAGCCTGGTAGACTTTGTTCAGCTGTTCATCATTGATGTCGATCTGGATAACATTTTTTTCGCCGAGTAATTTATCATTCCATAAATAACTGGTTCTCTCGTTAAAGCTGGCGCCCAGAACGATGACAAGGTCTGACTTGTTGACGATATAGTCATAAGCATATCCGCTAGAGGTAACGCCCAGACTGCCGAGTGATAATTCGGAGCATTCATTGATAGTGCCTTTACCTTTGAGGCTGGATGTAACGGGTATGTTCAGTGAATGGCTTAATTCAGTGACCAGCGACTGTGCGCCCGACTTGATGCAGCCGTAACCGGAGACGATGACCGGTTGTTTGCTCTCACGCAGCAGGTTGACGAAGTGCTCTACCTGATGCCCTGATCTGGAGTCTGGCTGTGAGCCGTTCAATTTTTTTGCCGGTGATCTTTTGCTGGTGGTGATATTTTCGAGTATGTCGAGTTCGACCATCTCTTTCTGCACATTGAATGGCAGGCTTAGT
>DAOVJH010000170.1 GCA_030673345.1 Pseudomonadota bacterium | reverse complement strand
GTTTTTGGGTGCAGGAATACCGGGAAATCTTTGCCCACCTGTTGATAGCCGCCGGCTATCATGTCGTCGACAGTCGCGCCGACGACAACCCAGTCTTTCTCATGGAAAGGATAACCCAGAATTTCATCACGAACCGCGCCGCCAACCAGATAGGTTTTCATGCTGCTATCTTAACCGTTTAAAAGAATCATCAGTAAAAGATTTTATTTTTTTGGAGGCCGTATGCAAATTCTGTTGTACTTAACTGCGCCAGGTGCAGCGGTCACCTGGGGAATATTCCGGGCGGTAAACCGTCTTACGCATGACCATCCTATTAATTACCCCAAGAAAAAATCCTATGCGCCAGATTGCACCGCTTTTTTCATGCTTCGTTGCTCTTTCCGTTCTGCTTGTTACTTCGCTGCCGTCTCACGCCGCAAACATAAGCCTGAGCTCAACTGATGAAGGTGGCAGCGGCACTTTTTCTGGTGAGTTACTGGAATCCAGCTGCGCCAAAACCGGCGTGGTGATGTTTCATGGCCGAGGATCAACACCCACAGGGCCGGTGGTAGAAGAGCTGCGTACATCACTGAACCGTGCCGGTTACACCACGCTATCGATAGACAATCCGATACCAGTAAGTGGAACAACTGACTTTCCCAGTTATGTGGCTGATGTTGACAGTGTTTTCACCGAGACCTATGCCCGTATGCGTACAGCCATCAATCATCTGCAAACGCTCGGTGTTGAAGATATCGTCGTTGCCGGTTTCAGCCTGGGTTCGCGCCTGGCGACTGCACATGTTGCACGAGGACAGGTAGATGAGCTCCCCATTCTTGGTCTGATCGGAGTTGGTATGTATGGCAACAGTATCGACCCGCTCAATGTCGCTGAAACCTTAGATGAGGTCAGTGTGCCGGTGATCGATATCTACGGTGATAACGATACAAGTGCGGCGGGTACTGCAGCTGCCAGATTAGTCGCATACAATTCAGGCACCGGACTGGATTTCACACAAACGGTGCTCACCTGTCTTGTCGGTCTAAACTGCCATCAGCTGGAAGGATTAAAAGGTGATGACACCATGCCGCTAGAAGTGAATGTTAACGCCTGGATGCAGGCAGTTGCGCCGGCTTCCGTAGTACCGAACTGCCCATCACCGGACGTAACACCGGATACTACGTCGGGCACAACGACATCTTCAGGTGGCAGTAGCGCATTAAATATTTACCTAATGCTGATGTTTTTATTGTTACCTCTGCTACGAGTTGTTAAGGCCAGAGGCTGAGTAAAATATAAAGAAAATAAAAAAGGCCCGCCTAGAAGGTGGGCGGGCCTTTTTAGCTTGAAGCGACTTGTAAAAGTTATTTCATCGCAGCCTTGGCAGCAGATAGTGCAACACCAGTCTCGATATTGGCGCCCATTTCATTTAATACTGCTTCAAGAGAAGATAAGCAGAGGAAGATATTTTCCGCGCGCGAGCTGTGACCCATCAGACCGATACGCCATACTTTGCCAGCCAGTGCGCCAAGTCCTGCACCGATCTCAAGATTGAATTCGTTTAACAGGCGAGAGCGTACTTCGGCTTCATCGATACCATCAGGAATGGTCACAGAATTTAGCTGTGGTAAGCGGTAATCTTCATCAACGATGAATGATAATCCCATGGCTTCGAGGCCAGCACGTAATACCATGTGATTTTTACTGTGGCGTGCCCAGGAATTTTCCAGGCCTTCATCCTGCAACATGACCAGTGATTCGTGTAACGCGTACAGTGCATTGACCGGTGCAGTATGGTGATAGGCGCGTTTTGCGTTTGGTCCCCAGTAACCCATGACCAGGTTGGTATCGAGGAACCAGCTCTGCACTCTGCTCTTACGGCTGGTGATCACTTCGATGGCACGCTCGCTGAAACTGACCGGTGAGAGGCCCGGTGTACATGACAGGCATTTCTGTGAGCCGGAGTAGATGGCATCGATATTCCAGTCGTCAACGCGTAATTCACTGCCGCCTAAAGAGGTGACTGCGTCGACCAGTACCAGCGCATCATGGTGGTGTGCGATGGCGCTTAATGCTTCTGCATCTGAGCGTGCCCCGGTTGAGGTTTCAGCGTGCACGAAAGCCAGTAGTTTTACACCAGGATTGGCCTTGAATGCATCTTCGACTTTCTGTGGGTCAACCGGTTTTCCCCAGTCATCTTCAACCATGATGGCTGTGGCACCGCAGCGTTCGACAACCTCTTTCATGCGGCCTCCGAAGACACCGTTCTGACAGACGATAGCTTTATCACCGTGTTCCAGCAGGTTCTGGAAAGCGGCTTCCATGCCGGCAGAACCCGGTGCAGATACCGGGATGGTCAGCTGGTTTTTGGTCTGGAAAGCGTATTGCAGCATGGTTTTTACTTCATCCATCATACCGACAAAAGCAGGGTCGAGATGGCCGATGCAAGGGCGAGCCATAGCGCCGGTAACACGTGGATGTACGTCAGAAGGGCCGGGCCCCATTAATGTGCGAACGGGTGGATTGAATGAAGTAATGCTCATAGTTGTTGCCTGTATGTTGGATATATTTGGGTTGCGCGCTATTTTGCCAGAAATAATGTGTTTGAACTACATATTGATGATGTGGATAAAGCGAGCCATTATAGGCTAATTCCTGTTCCGATTAATTCCTGCTCCTTTTGGTAATACGATTATGCCGTGCCCAGGAATACCATAATAAGGGCCTTGTTCTTTAGGTTTTTCTGGTTTCTGATGAATTTCAGCCTTTTTCTTTTTTTCGCGTCTTAAACGATTTTTCTCAGCGACTTCCTGTGCGCGATGCTTTCTGCTTTCGTCGAGCATTTTATCTGTCTTCAGATTCTGTTGATGCCGTTCCTGAGCTGCTTTGACAGCTTCATCGGACGGTGGCGGCTGGATATTTACTTTGACTGATTGCTGGTGGTCTTCTGTCGGTGATGATGAATAGGTGATTTTTCCGTCTTTATCGACAGATTTAAATACCGCATCAGCAGTGCCAACAATGGGCAGAAGCAGGCTTGCAGTTAACAACATTGTTTTACATAGAAGCAAGAGGCGCGCCACCCTATACTAATAGTTCCAGCCAGTGTTTGACCTGTTTTGGTGTGCCGCTCTGCAAGTGCAGCTGGCAGCCGATATTGGCGGTTACAATTATTTCATGCTCGGTCTGGTTTATATTGTTCAGTTTGTTAGACAATAATTGCTGAGATATCTTTTTATGTGTAATCGAATAGGTGCCTGCTGAACCGCAGCACAGATGACTGTCTTTGTATGGCTGCAATGTGTAACCGGCATTGCTGAGTATCGGTTCGATGATATTTTTTATCTGCATACCATGTTGCAAGGTGCAGGGTGGGTGAAAGGCGATCACCTTGTTATTTTTGGATGGTGAGCGATCTTTCATTATCTGGCTCACCGCTTGCTTCCTGTCGCCATAGTTCCCGGTGTTGATGATCTCTGCCGGGTCTTTGTATAACTGACTGATGGCTTTTGCCCTGTCGGCATAGTCTTTGTCGTAAGCGAGCAGTTGCTGGTATTCTTTTATTGCGACACCGCAACCGCTTGCGGTCATGCAGATGGCTTCTATGTTCTGACTCTCTATCAGTGGGTACCAGTGGTCGATATTTGTTTTTATGATTCTAAGTGCTTCGTCTTCTGCATTTAAATGATGGCTGAGTGAGCCGCAGCAACCTGCGGAATCGGGCTCGATGCATTCGATATCTAATTTATCAAAAACAATTTTTGCAGCAATATCGATATTGGGCTTTAGATCGGGCTGCACGCAGCCGGATACTAATAATATTTTTCTGTCGTGATATCTTTTATGGAAACGGAGCTGTTTTTGTTTGTCCGGTATCGATTTTTTAAGAGATGCTGGTAGTGCAGGTTTGATCAGCCGTCCGCTGTTTAGTAATAGTGGGAATAATAAACGGCTGAGAAATAGTTTTCTAAGTGAAAGATGTAAAAACTGCTGGTAGAGGCTTCGAGGAACTTTTTTATTGATCACCGAGCGTCCAATATTCAGCAGCTGGCTATAGTTAACACCTGAAGGGCAGGTGCTCTCACAGTTTCTGCAAGTCAGGCAGCGGTCGAGATGAAGTTGTGTTTCAGGCCCTGGATCTTTTCCTTCCAGTGCCTGTTTTATCAGGTAGATGCGTCCGCGTGGACCATCCAGTTCATCACCAAGCAACTGGTAGGTCGGGCAGGTGGCATTACAGAACCCGCAGTGTACGCAGCTGCGTAAGATCCTATTGGCTTCGATGCCTTCAGGTGTCTGTAAGAAGTCGCTTGTTATATTTGTTTTCATGACAGATGCTGATTACAGGTCAGCGTATAGTCGACCCGGGTTCAAGATGTTCTCCGGATCAAACGCCTGTTTTAAGCGTTGATGAATTTTCAGAATGCCGGGCTGTAAAGGCTGGAAGATATCGCTTGTCTGATGATGGTTTTCTGTTAGCGGGTAACGCTGCGCGTGCCCGTTATGTTTTTCAGCGATGGTGTGCAGTTCTCTATCACTGTTGATCCAGCGCAGTGCGCCATTCCATTCGAGTAACTGATTATTCTCATCACCATAAATCTCGGTAGATGGTTGATGAGAGCAGCGCCAGAGATTATCGCTGCC
>DAOVJH010000113.1 GCA_030673345.1 Pseudomonadota bacterium | reverse complement strand
TGCTGGTATCAGATAATGAACTCTTCAAAAACATCGCTTACCTGTATGACAGTTTTCAAAACAACTGGAACCAGTGGGTCATCGGCTTCAACCAGAAAAAACAGGATGAGTTGTTAAAGTCACTCGGTTTCGAAAGCGTTACTTCTTCGGACCTCATCATGCTTCTGGTACTCAGTTTGACGGTTACCGGCGCCATCATCAGCTGGCTGCTGTTCACACATAACGCCAGTGATAAAGATCGTATACAGCATTACTACAATATCTTTTGTCTGAAACTAGAACGCCGCGGCATCCGACGACACTTTAATGAAGGTCCCCGTGCTTTCGAAACCCGCATCTATGACGAACTAACCGTTCCCGTAAAGACCAGGAACGACCTGGCATTTATATTCAAAGCTTACCGGTCACTGCATTACGGCAATCAGACCAATAGCAGCCTGGCCGACCGTTACATCAAAAAAATAAAATATTTTAAAATGAAAAAAGAAAAACCTGAATCGCAGAGACACTGATAGAGCAGATCATTATCCAGCATCAATCGATATGTGAATCGACGAACTCACGTAAAAAAGAAAGCGGCTTAGCACCACTGAAACGGGCCACCTCTTCGCCATTTTTGATCAATAGCACGGTAGGAAATCCTCTGACTTTATAACGGCCGGCAAGTTTCATATTCTCGCCCTCATCGACTTCGACTTTTGCAAGTCTTATACCGCCATCATATTCATCGACCAGTTTCTTTAATATCGGCGCTATCACCAGACACGGTGAACACCACTCGGCCCACAGATCGACCAGCACAGGCGTTTCATCCGATGCCGCCAGCACCAACGCCTCAAACTGTTCGAGATCCACATCAAATATTAATTCTTTTTTATGTAACACTTCTTATATCTTCCAGCGGTAAAAACCTCATTATACAATGTTGCGCTGCAACACGTTATAATACGCAGCAGCAATAACTGCCAATAAGATAAACATGGACTCAATCACGATCGAACATAATGTTACACCGGCAAAACTCGATGTTTTATATGTCGACGACTGGCCGGTCTGGACCAAAGGTGTATCTGAGTTTGACTGGACCTATGACCAGAAAGAAACTTGTTATATCGTCGAGGGTAAAGCCATCGTGACACCAGAGGGTGAAGAGCCGGTGACTATCACAGAAGGTGACATGGTATTTTTTCCACAGGGTATGAAGTGCGTGTGGAAAATAGTTGAACCCATCGAAAAACACTATATTTTCGAATAGGACTGAGAGACCACCATGGAGCTTTGGCAACAACTACTATCCGCAGCGGCAATATTATTGTTGCTGTTTTTTATCGCACCGGGCATCAAACCCGCACTCGAGAGAAGCAAAAACGCTGAGGAAAAACATTGGGGAACGCTTTTATTATTAGTAGCCGTACTGATCGCTTTTGTACTGCTGATGATCTATTCCGTGCAATAAACGCACCCGATCAACCAACGACCTTTAAAACTCAAAGCGATGAAAATAACTCGCCAGTACGGTGAGGCCCTGGTAATCCAGGCTGACATCATTCGCTTCAGACTGCAGATAGCGCGCAGAGAGATCAAACGAGCTATGCAGGTCCATGATCATGTTATACCCCAATGTCACGAACTGCGTTGTTCCATCTAGCCTGTAAGCCCTCTTGTCCAGAAAAACATCATCGTCAACGATATTACTGTTCGAAGCATCGATCAGCCATAACCCTGGATTTGATGCCGAAGAAAATATATCACCTGTCTCAATCTTATATGTCACATAGACAACATGCTTTTTGAGCACAGCCCAGTCCAGGTTAATAAAGAATGACGCATTCTGCGTCGTGAACACCTCACTTTCTGCCTCACGATCTTTAAAACTAAAACCCAGGCGCATGCTGGTGGCATCATCGATCTGCATGCCCATCGTTGCCGCTGCTCTGAATACATTACTATCACGCAGGAACGACTCAAATTCAACGACACCATAATCCAGGTCCAGCGCAAACCACGGTGCGCCGAAGCTGCTGCTAAAACCAAAAGTATAATTTAGTTTGGCTGCTGCCACGATATTACTTAAGCCGTTAAAACGAGAGAACTGATTTGCTTCCAGCAACACTTTACCATTCAGCACACTGGACTCACCCTGGTACAGTTCGTAACCACCCGTACCAGCAAGCGTAAGAAAACCATCGTGTTCGATATCCGCATTTTCAGCGGCGCGGGCAACATTATCATCAAACCCGAGGGTCGCTTCAAAATCGACAAACACGTCCGAGCCCGCCTGAAGCTGCACACTAAGCAGCATAAAAACAACAAAAACTGTATGCTTATTATAAAAAAACGGCTTATCAATTAAATATTTTCTTATCATTTGCTGTTTTTTAACCTTATACTGTAGCTAACATCATGTGGACGGCATCACAAGTTTTCTAAAAATTAATGTTTACCATAGCAAAAGTGTTAGCAAAATCACATCCCAAATGAAGAATAGTGAAGGTTTTTTAGCTATTATTAGAAACACGTTAAGTTGAGGCATACACGACGATACCAGGAGAACAGCAACATGCGTCGAAAACCAAAAGAAGAAATTGATGACCCACGAAGAGAAATGCTGGTCAGAGCACTATCAGCAGGGCTCTATGTCGCTGGTGGCAGTGCTGGAATACTGCAACCGGTGCATGCGATGGGAAAAATCCCTAAAGTACTGGAACCGGGAAAATCCATCTATGATATGCGCGGCAATGTATCTGTCAACGGCAAGAAAGCCGATGAGGGCACCCTGATCAGCGGTAGTGATGTGGTCGAAACAGGGCGGCGCAGCCATGTCGTATTTGCTGTCGGTAAAGATGCTTTCGTATTACGCAGCAATAGCCGGCTGGAATTAAGCGGTTCTGGCATGCTGGTTAATACCTTACGCCTGGTTACCGGCAAACTGTTATCAGTTTTTGGAAAATCAAAGCATCGTATAAAAACACCGAACGCAACGATCGGTATACGCGGAACGGGGGTCTATACAGAAGCAGAGCCGGACCAGACATACATATGCACCTGTTATGGTGTTGTTGACCTCTACGCCGATGAGGACAAACACAGCACAGAAACCATTACTTCGCAGCATCATGATGCGCCGCGTTACATCCTTTCAAACGAATCGAGCGGCAGAAACATCCGCGAAGCACCGTTCATCAATCATACCGACCTCGAGTTGCAGGTGATCGAAGAACTGGTTGGCCGTACACCACCATTCACCATGGCCGGCGGTGGTTATTCCTCACCACGACGTACGGATTACTGATAGCCGTTATCGGCATTTGGCGGACTGTCAGAAAACTTAAAAGCGATTCACCGCAGCGACGCGAAGAAAGCAGACTAGTATTGTTGTGACAAGGAAGTTATTCGCTCACTTGCTGCCAGTCGACCCAGTCCGAATGATTTTCTGCGACATGGAATAAGGCAGCGATAACATGACGGTCATAGCGACTATCTGCTTCTGATATCAGAATATCGAGCACTTCTTTGATCGGCTTACCCGGCCGGTAAGCCCTGGAACTGGTCATCGCAACAAAAGCATTCGCAACAGATAAAATCCTGGACTCCTGAAAGATCGCCTCACCGGATAACCCCTGGGGATAACCGCTGCCATCGAGACATTCATTTTTCTGTTGCACGAAATCGATTACCGGACCATCGAACTCGAGGTCCTTTAATATCTCTACACTGTAATTGATATTTTCTCTCAACATCAACGCCTGCTCTTCGTTTAACGGCTCTACCGTCGTTAACATCTCTGCCGGTATATACAGCTTACCGATGTTTGCCAGCAGTGCCGCCATCGCCAGCGACTCTGTCCGGTCATGAGGCAGGCCCATCGCCTGCGCGATCGACACGGCGACTTCTCTCGTTCTTTCCGAATGGTGGGCACAATGCGGATCATGTTTATCGATAACCTGTGCCAGTGTCGATATGATCCCGCCCATCAAACGGTTGTGCCTGCCCTGCGCATCCTTCAATTTTGTTATGTCATGCATGACGAACAGATGTGAGCGTTTATAATCAGGATGACTCAAGGGAACGACAGACACGTGATAGTCGTGCCGGGTACCATCAAATTCCAGACGCATCTCTATATTGCGAACCGTCTCATTTATACCAGCCGGTTTTACATCCAGTAACTGTCGCGTGATCTCAGTATTAAAAATATGGTTCAATGCTTTGCCGCGGATGTCGACATTTTCGATAGCAAACGATCTCGCCAGCGCATCGTTTATGAACACCAGTTTGTTTTTATGATTCAGTAAAAATATATGATCATTGATGCTATCGCCTATCGCATTCAAAAGCTCAGCTCGCGCCTTTAATCGTCGTGTTGCTCTCTGCAGGCGAAGGCTGGTCGCATGCCGCCAGATCGCGATGAAGCTTATGGTGACGACGAACACGACCAATAAAAATATTGTCAGGATAAAACGCTGGTGTGCTTTTGACTCCGCCAGTGCCTCATCGACATCGATCTTCTGCACCAGCATCATCGCAGTATTACGGATCAGCCTGGCTGTCGCCAGCACTGGTGTACGTCGATAATCCTGCTGGGTTGTAAAACCACCGACCGTTTCTGCAACCACTGCTTCAGCTGTAATACTTTTGTCAGCAGCCCTTGCCTGGCTATGGAATATCTCATATCCATCTTTCAGCGGACTCAGATAATTTATGCTTGCCGCATCTAACAACACCAGCAAACTCTCTTCAGTATTTGTTGTCAGCCATTCCTTAAGCAATAGCGCGTACAGGCTTTTCTCTGGATTTATCACGGCGATGACCGCAGCCCTGTAATCACTCGAACTTATCGACTGCACTGAAGTCACCGGTGCGACCATTATTAATCGTGGCTGACGACTGCCATCATCACCGGGGCCAGCATCATAGATATCAGATATATAACTGCTGCCTTTTTTTAATGCCATGCGGTACGACTCTATTACGGCGGCATCTTTAACCGGAAAATAACGCGTCGACAACAACACACCACTATCATTGACGACTGCGATTCCATCATTGATCGTATTCTGCTGATTGCTCTTGATGTTTTTGATCGGCGTAAAAACACTGGCATGATCGGCTGTTGCATTAATCAGGTTTTTCAGATGCTGTAACTGTCCGCGACTGGTTTCATTGTTTGCCAGTTCGGCCGAAGACGCCTGGCTGACATACAATTGCAACAGGGGATTATTTGCCAGCTCATCGATATAACCCGCCTGCTCCGCAAACCAGTTCTCGATGGCATGCTGCTGTGATTCTGCCATGATGTTCAGGCGCGCATGCCAGTCATCCAGGTCACGCTGTTTCTCGGTTGAAACATATTCGAAGACCAGCCAGATACTGCCGCTGATAAACAGCAGCAACAAAACGAATGCGATTATGGTCGATCTATTCTTCACGGCTTACCTGCCACTGATACCCTGCGCAGGCAGGGCAATATTAATTTGGTACATGCATCCACCAGTTGTTTTCATTCACCGAATAAACCGGCACGTAATGAAAAATATCCGCATGTGATATCACTTCCTCGATCTGATTATCCAGTATAAGGATGTCGTTATTATTTTCTATCGCCATGACAGCATGCGGT